>WFZT01000129.1 GCA_015489415.1 Caldifarciminota bacterium
AATTTATGCGGGGAGAGGAAGTTATTTTTTGCGTGTGAGGCAGTAAACAACTGGGCCAAAAGTGGACCCCCAAAGATTCTTTTTCAGACTTTTATATGGAAGAAATTTCAGTTGTAACCCTTCACCTGCTCTCTACCCGCAATCTTAAAAACTTTCCCTCCCCCGCGCTGTGTGCGGGGGAGGGATCAAAGGGAGGGGGCCTTCCGCTTAAATTCTATAAAAATTTCAATTGTGGCCCCTCACCTTTATCCTCTCCCCGCAAAGTATTTATACGGGGAGAGGAAGATTATTTTTGTGAGTGAGGGGAAACTGAAATAAATATGGTTCATTCGAAGATTCTTCCAAACCTTTACCTATAGTAAATTTCAACTCCAGCTTATCACCTGACCACTCGCCGCAAAGAATTTACGGTGAAGGAAAGATTTTTGTGGAAGTAGCCTGAGATTGTCGGGCCGGGTTGTTAGAAATTGCAAATTCCCCTTATGGTCAGAATGTTAACTACGTTATCACATATATTCTCCCGGCATGAAGTTCGGGGAAGGCTCGCAAAAGGGCACCATTTCCAAAAACTTTTGGATGTTGTTTGACTTGGATATGTTAAGGGGGTATAATGAGCAGGTCTTCCTGAATAGATGGGGATAAATTCTTGATCGTAGCCAATAAATCCCGCCCGTTCATGGAGATAAAACTACCTTAGGAGGGTTCATGGTAAAAAATATTTTGTTCCTCAGCATTTTTGCTGTTTTTTCATTAAAGGCCGGAGAATGGATATCTGACCTGCAGTTCACACCCAACCCATCTCCATACGTCAGTGATTGGGAATCCAACCCGGGAGTCCTTACGTTCACCCTGACTTATACAGGCTTTAATACTATTTCGGTGAAATTACGAGCAAGTCTAAAAAGAAACGGCACTGAGATCGCAAACGGTGAGAGTGAACCTATTAACTTTACCAGTCCTGCAACAAATGTTTATTCCAACAACAATCTTATAGACTGGAACAATGTAAATTATTCGAGCACCCTTGAGGAGCAGATTGTTCGCTCCGGGAGATTTCCTGACGGGAACTACAGTTTATGTGTTTCTGTCATTGATATCTCAACAGATGACAGTATGTCAGGAGACTGTGAAACCTTCCGTATTTTACTCCCTTCTCCCCCTTCTCTGCTTTCTCCTGCAGAGGCCGAAACAACAGCAATTCCATTTCCAGTTTTTGTCTGGACACCTATTATTGGCCCTCCTAATTACAATATCACATACCGCTTTAGTCTCTGGGAAGTTCACCCAGGGCAAACACCCCTCCAGGCAACTTATGGTATCCCCCATTACCAGGACAGCACAGAAAACATTCCAACCCTTATTTATCCAGTAGATGCTCCACTTCTTGAAAACGGCAAAACTTATGTATGGCAGGTTCAGGCTCTTGACCTTGCCCATAACGGATTTGGGCAAAATCAGGGCAAAAGCAACCTCTTCACGTTCACATTTTCAAGTGCGTCAATTCCGAGCCCCGGTCTCGGGGATACACTGGAGATTGTAGAGAATGCAGCTTACCTTATTGTAACGGGTCTTGAGGTAACTGATTTAGGGGACTCTTATCGGTTAAACGGAAACTCCACACTCCTTTTACCAGCCATTCCAGGGGCTGCACCGATAAATGTTCAGGTAACAAATCTCCTTGTACAGAAAAGTGACCTTTCCATAGTCGGTGGTAGTTTTAATGCCCATAATATTGCAGATGGCATCATTCCCCAATCAGTCACAGGTCCATTTTTTAAAGTTACGTCGGTTTCATACAATAGTGACCTGAGGCTTGGGGTGAGATTTTCAATGCCTTCAAGTTATGGAGTACCTGATTTTGACTTTCCCGAAGGCCTGACAATCGACCGAAATGGTTTACATGGAACACTTTCAAAAGCAGCAGGATATGGTGAAAATCTTTTCTCCTTTGGGTCAGGACTCGCAACGCTGGATATGAACGAGATAAACGCGCATTTCTCAAACCCCGTAGTTTCCTTCTCTGGTAGAATACACCTGTTTGATACGAGTTTTGCCTACAGTCTCGATACCCTGACCCTTTTAGATGGCGAGGTTTCGGGGAAATTAAGAGCAACGGGACCCATTACATTCCCGATAGTGCCTGACCAGAATTTCGTCACCCTGACCATGGACAGCATTAATGGAGATTACAGCAGTAGGGAATATTCTCTTACCCTTTTTGGCAATGTATCCTTGAACTTTGAGAAAGATACCTGTGGCGGAGCCTTGGAACTTCTTGTAAATCAAGACGGTGCCTCTCTTCAGAATTTTGAGCCATCATGCGAGCTTCCTGCGATTGATCTATCATGGATGAAGATTGATTTCAGTAATCTAACCCTGCCGCAGTTCAGCTTTGGCTCTGGACACTGGAATTTTAATTTTAACCTTGATGCAAAATTCTCCTTTCCATCTCTTGATTCGATAACATTTCCCTGGGTTCATGGTATTTCCATATTTAACGGAGGATTTAGATTCCCTGAATTTAATTTCCCGACATTTTCTCCTGTTCCACACTTTAATTTTGGTGGCTTTGATATGAAGGTCTTATCTTTCTCCATGCCGGAATTTACCCTGCCGTCATTTTCCTGGCCATTTGGAGGAGGAAACGACTCATCGGGTTTCAATTTTAATTTCGGTTTGGGATTTTCTATGCCGAATTTACCGGGAAGCTTCCCCGACTGTATAAGAGCTCAGACTATTAATCTTGATAACGTACATTTTATTGATGGTGGTATGTCATTTGACATACCTGAGGGTGTGGTATCTGATTGTCACATTCCACTCGGAGGCGGAGTGGAATATGTTATCGAAGGTCTTGGTGGTTCATTCCAGGCCACCTACCATGACAGCCTCGAGGTTGAGGGAGGAATAGACCTGCGTGGTAGCATCGTTCTGCCAGAAGAGTTTAGTTGTAATAATCGGACTCTTTCGCTTGGAAACCAGAAACTACATCTTTCATCAGATGGTTTGATAACAGGAACGGTTGAAAATGTAGTGCCTTCCTGTCCCCTGCAGTTTGGCCCCCTGACGATACAGATTGACTCATCTGGATTTACCTTTGTGAATGACAGTGGCGCTCAAAGAGTAAATATGGGGCTTCACGGTGTTGTAAAGCTTCCTGCACCGAGCGATGGAGACAGCATCACTGCCAGCGGAAATATGACCTTCGAGCTTACTCAGTTTGAATTTATTGATGGATTTGTAAGGATAACAGAACCCTTTATCTGGAATCTCCCCTCCGTTAATCCTGTTCTTGCGATTCGAGTGGATTCGGCGACACTGGACACAGCAGGATTTCACATTAATGGAAATGGGGCACTCCAGCTTTCTGATGGATTTTCGGTGGGAGTGAATTTTAACAGTCTTGTTCTTAACCTTTCAGACTTTACTATAAAAAGTGGAAGTGCAGACTTCAGTGGAAGTTTTGCATTTAAAGTTGATCTCGCAGGACCGGAGACATGGAGTGCAGTCCAGGCAGGTGCTCCGCTAACAGGTGACGGCATACTCCTCAATTTACCTGATAACCTATCGCTAAATGACTCCGGACTTACCGTCCATGACACTTCTCTTGTCAGGCTAAAATGGAATGGAACTGATTACAGTGCAGTTGCGCGTTTTTCAGACAATTTTGCTCTGTCCTGGTCTCCTCATTTCGGTGTTTCGAGCGGACAGGTTGATTTCATTTTTAATGGCAACCGCGTCGCCTGGCTCGATACCGCAGGATTTCATCCAGATTTTGGTGGAATTGTCCCAATTCCGGCCAAATTACCAATTCCAGATACGTCCATTGCCTTTGTGCAGCTAAAACAGAATGACACTCTACTTGTGAGTTATAGCTACATTGGCGACACCCTGAGGATTTTTACGAAGCCCAATAAGCCTGTTCGTGTCTATGTGCCATCCCTGAAGATGAATGATTTTGTTCCAAACATGGGGGTTGAATTTGATGTAAAGGTAAACCCGGAGAGCTTTGAGTTTTACGATGGTGAAATCCAGGCCACACCACCTGAGGGAGCAGATACCCTATTTTCACTCGATGCACTTGGAATTCCTCTTGACATAAATGTCTTTAAATACATGAAAGTCGGAACTGGCTATGTAGCCATGCTTGGTGGTAGATTGGCGTTTCCTGCATCTCTTGACAGCCTGAACATCGAATTTGACAGCCTGAGACTTTCGGCTTCGGGACTCGCGGGAACAGCGAGGGTTGGACATGTTTTTGACACACTCGGTAACAGAAGTTACGTTGATTCTGTCAGATTTGGGAATTTCATGACCTTTAAGATTGATGGAGGAGAAATTAGCTTTTCTCCCAATAGTGCGAGGTTTTCAGGGGACATTTATCCTGATCTCTTTGAAAGAAATGGAACAGCGTTTCCAATTCACTTTGTTGCTAACTATGGCAATTCTGGATTTGATTTTAATTTCGACATGCCGGATACCCTGCCAATTTCTTACATAAATTTCATACCGATGGCGCTTCAGGGGAATCCACCGATTTCGATTTCTCTAACGGATACGATTTCTGTCGAACTTGCAGGTATATTTAGCTTTCCATTCGCAGGTGACAGTTTCAGTATTTCGATGAGTGGCTTAAAGATAATGAATGTAGCCCCATACGTTGTGGCTCCCGAAATCAGCTATCCGACCACCGGGCAGTTTTTCAAGCTCTTTGGGATGGACTTTGGTCTGCGTGACGTGAGAAAACTTGGAGTAACTTATCCTGCGCTGGGGTTTGAATTCCAGAATGGGATTTTCAAGGTAAATATGTCCGGGGAATTTGCTTTCATGCGGGATACGATAAGTTTTACAGAACTCAAGGTAGGTTCAGATGGAAGTTTTGAATTTCAGGAAGTGAATTTACTCTCAAGCCCGATAAATATTGTTGACCATTACTGGACTCTGGACACGGTCAAATTTACCATGGATTCTTTGAGGATAGAGGGGTCTGTTATACTTCCTGCACCCTTTGATACCGTGGGGAAGCAGAGGTATTCTGCCTCTATAAGCTATGACGGGACAATCAGAGGTGGAGGTAAGATTGTCCTGATAGATGAAACACCTGCGATGGACGATGACCCAACTGAGTTCAATTTCTTTGTTGGCAGTCTTGATATAAACTATCTCGCTGTTAATCTTGATCTTACTGACTTTGAGAATTCCGGGATTGATGCAGTCTTTTACCTGTATTTTGATGCAGAGCATCCGGTTAAGATTGGTTACAACGAGGGGGATAGCCTCGCTCCAGGATTTTCTATAAATTTGGATGGAGATTTTGACTGGGGTGATATAGATATTCCAGCGGGTAGCATACCCGATATTGACTGGAATGTATTTAAGCTGAGCATCGGGAATGTAACGCTCTTACACGATAACAGTTTTGGTGTTTCTTTCTCAGGTAGTATGCAGCTAAACGTTAGCTCGGTGTCTGGTAACATTGAATTTCAGGACTTTGAGGTGAGTTCGGATGGAGGAGTAGAGTTTCCCACCATAAACCGTGCAGACCTCAGTATCGCTGGTGTTATGACCATGAGCATTGCAAGTATCAACTATGTTGACCATGACACGACTATTCAGGTGCCGATGGTGGGATTGCCGACTGCGAATAACCAGGGATCAAGTTCCATGCGTTCAGTGAATGTTTCTTCGAGCTTTTCCTTTGGTTTAACTCTGAATATCATGGATTACGGTGGCGGAGGGGTGAAAAACTTCATCGCTTACACAAAGCAGTCGGATGGCTCAGTGGGAATGGTGATCGATAGTGCGAACATGGTTATTCCCAGTGTGTTTGAAGCGAGTTTTGATATGGAATTTGAGAGTGGCGAGTATTTCAGGTTCCTTTTTGCCGGGGATGCAAAACTTCCGGCAGCCAATAATTTAAGCGTTGCTCTGGTGGGCAAATTAGCAAACACACCAACTGGTCCGAGCTTTGGTGCATTTGTTACTGTTTCGACTCAGATAGACATAATCCCGAGGTTGATTATCTTAAGCGGACTTGGTGGAGGCTTTTTCTACAATCCCGAGGAGACGGATTTCAGAATTGTTAAAGCGAAGTCTGGTCTCACCGGGATGCCATTTGACACTATGACTGTCAGGAACGCTGATTTCTCGATCTTCCTCTATGCTGAAGCCGAGATTGTAACAGATTGGGTAGCTCGTGGGAGAGCACTGCTGACGGTTACGGATCAGGAATTCTTGCTGGACGCAAAGGTAGTTCTTCTCCATCAGGATGACAAAATCACAGGTTATGCGCATCTTGGAATTGGATTCCAGGATTTTTACGCGGTCGGAAATATTGGAGTGGACGTGAATGTCCTGTCCCTGATTAAAGGTCAGGGTACCTTTGGATTTTTCGTTTACAATGAGGATGCATGGGGAATAACGGGTGGAACAAACATGAAGATTCTTTCATTTATCGATTTAGAGAGTGAATTCTTTGTGGGACCTCCGGGCTTTATGGTTTCTGGTACAGCATCGTACGGATTTGATATCTGGATTATCGAGGTGAATACAGGCTTTGAAGGGCAGATGTGGTATATCCGGGATGCGTCCTGGGGTGCGTATTACAAGGCTTACGTAGAAGTTGAGGTGCTGGGCGGCGCGGCAGGTGCAAAGGGATGGCTTGAGAGCTGTTTAATTGGCTCACCCAACTTTTACCTTTACGGGGCTGCCGGGCTTGAGGTTCATGCCCTATTTATTTCATGGGAAGGTAGTGCGTGGGCCAAGATTTCTGGTGATGGAGTTGATGGCGGTTTCGGCCACGACCCGGAGATGGATGCTCTGATTGATGAGGCCCGTCAATCGGCTGACGATATGAATCAGGCGAAAGAAGAGGCTCAGGCTGCAATGGATGAAGCTCGTGCCACACTTTCAAATCTATCCCCTGCAGAACAGGCAAATATATTCTACAAGGTATTCACCCATGAGTTCAAAATCAATGGTGTGAATCTCTACGATTACCTTTACAGAGTCGAGCTTGCCAACGGTGGATTGGAGGCGATTGAGAAACCTTCTTTAATGTGGGTCGGGGGACGGATTTACAGTGGATACTACTCACCATACAGGGATACAAATAATATTGTTACAGAAAGAAGAAGGCTTAATCAGGCGATAACGAGAATTTCTCAATATCGTGGAAGAGTTGATGCCATTTTGGAAAGAATTAACCTTGTGGTTGACTCTATAAACAGTGCAGGTCTAACGAGCATCGGAGCATCTCCTGTTGAGGATGCCAGGCTTGGAGAGGGCCATCTTCATGTTACAATTCAAAATGGCAAGGCTACTGTAACGAGCCAGCCGGGATTTGCGATAAATGCTTCCCAGGCAAGCCAAAACGCTACCAATGCAATTCAGTATGAGCATGAGGCCCAGGAAACCTATGCCCAGGTTATATCAAGGATGAATGACATCGAGATTGCGCTTTTTGATTTGAAAAATCTCATGTCAAGAGGGTCTATAGATTCACTGTTAAAGGCATATTCCAGAGCTGATATCATTAGCTCGAAATATTACGGATACACGAAACAGTATTTTGTGAATATGAAAGACTGGGCGAAAAATCAGAAAGTTGCACTTGCAAATCACAGGCAATCAATAAGGGATGAGATTCATCATAAGACAAACAGGTTGACCACCAACCACGCTGCGCTTAGAAATCTGGTGCTTAAGAGAAAACTTGCAGAACTTACCATCCTTTATAACAACAACGTGCAGGATATTGACACTGCATATGCTACGTTTGTTGCATGGTTTAATGACAATCAGGACATAATGGAGCAAATTGCCAATAACACTGGAATGGAAATATGGTACACCATACCAGACAACGGTCTTTCCTATCTTGATTCTCTTTACGGGGCATTTGCCGACTCCCTCGATAGACAGTATCTGGCATCTTTCGACTCCATTAGAGCACCGCATATTATGGTGACTCAAGCCTTCGACAATATTTACACGGTGTCCGTTGAGCTCGGAGAGGTGCTTTATGACCTGTATGACAGATTTATTTTCTGGTTATCTGGAAGTACACCATCACTGGATATGGGTGCCAATTTTGGTAATCGCCAGTTTATCGGTGGAAATTTACGCCCGGGTCAGCTTAATATGCCAGACTCAACTCAAAGGCATTTTGTATTCAAACCCCGTGTAACTGGTAAAATTGGTGGTCATGTCCTCAAACATGGGCAGAAATTTAATGTGCACAGAATCCAGCTGCAGATTCCTGGCCTTTCAAATTATGATGACGGGATAAACACATTTAGGGCAAGAATTGACACCCTCGGACTCTTGCTGACACCTCCACGTATTACCACCATGAATCTGAGATCAGTGAACAGGGATCACTACAACAGGATTTTTGTTACATGGAATGTGTCGCATCCACTCGGCAGAGATGCAGTTAAGGAAGTTTCCTACATGTTGGTGGATCCGAATATTGCCTACAACGTTCAAAAATTCCAGTCGATGGGGGCCCCTTCATCGGGAGCAGGTTTATTTTCGAACACGTTGAATTATAGCCTCTATCAATTCCAAAACAGGGATGTGATTAATTACCGTCTCTGCATTAGAGCAAGGGGTGGTCTTGGCCTGACAACAAGAAGATGTATTGCATTTCCTGCAAACTTTGGCCATGGCGGTGCCGGTCATTCCCGTGATTTTACAGCCGGCCAGGACACTACACCTCCGATACCCCCGGTGATTTCTTTCCCGCGTTACAGTCGGAGAAGGATAACACCAAATACGTTCACACAGAACTACTACACTGCTGCAACAACTGAACTTTACGCAGAGTGGAGGTCTCAGGATTACGAGACCGGCGTGGAAGAATACCAGTACATGCTTGAAAGAGAATATACCGAGCGTTTGCTCAATCCGTTTGGAGGGACATATGTTCTGATAAATGCAAGGGATACATTAATAACCTGGACTTCGGCGCAGGGATTAACAAGGAAAACTATTAGAGGGTTATCCCTGAAGCACGATAGCACGTACATTCTATCTGTGAGAGCAAGAAATGTCGATGGATACTGGAGCAACCCGGGTCACATCATGGTTACAATTGATACAACCCCTCCACCGGCACCTGCCCGAAGGACAGTGCTTTTCAAACCATTAGTATATGCACCCGTATTTGGTGGATATATCCCACCCTCTGTAACGGTAGAGTATGTTATCAAGAATGATCCGGAATCGGGAATTTCTCGATTTCTGTATAAAGTTGACACACTCCCACATCACGTGTTTGAAGGTGATGGTTGGAAGGATGTGCCAGGGTATATTGATTCCATCAGGGTTGTGGGTGGTCCACTTACGTATCTTGACACGTTTTACATCAGCGTATTTGCGGTAAATTCTGCGGGACTTCTGAGTGACAGCGGATACGTTTCTCCACCATTAAGGCCAGATGATCCCACTCCACCTGAGGGTTTGCATATTCAGGTTACTTCTCCTACAGGTGGGCATAGATACATTTCCCCGGGAGATACGGTTACCGTAACACTTATCCATCCAGCTGAAGACAGAGAAACTGGTGTGAAATCATACTTGATTGGTATGGGCTCCACGCAAACGAGGTCATCCCTCATGAGATTTGCCCCAGTTGACCCGTCAAAAGTAAGGGGAAACTCTTTTAAGTTTATCCCGAACTTCTCAACAATAAGGGATGGGATGAACGTTTATTTCCTGATGAGGGCAGTGAACAATGATGGTGACACGAGTAGAATTTTTGTCTCTCCTCATATAAGAGCAGAGAAATCTCCTCCTCCAGCGGCACATATCAGAAGAGTAAGTTACAGGGACGATCCGAAGCACAAGCGATTTAAGGGACTCCTTGATTTTGATTTCTATATCACGAATGACAGGCAGTCCAATACGGTGGCAGTTTACTACAGGGTGGTTCAAATAGGCGCAATGCATCACAACAGGGTTATATCAGACTGGCAGCGAATCCCTGATTTTGGACAGGGATTAAACAACAAAATTGCCCATTTGCCACGAGCTTTGACAAATGGAAGCAGATACATTCTTGAGATAAAAACAGTTAACGGAGTGGGTATGGTCACCGTCTCAAGCAGGATGTTTTAAGGAGGAAACGATGAGATTTTTATTTTTTGCATTACTTGCATCTTTTGTATCGGCAGAGCCCCTTTTCTTCACACTCACAAAGGCTGATACAAACTACATAGTTTTGACTAAAACTCCGCGCTACGGCGCAGTTGTTTACAGAAAAGTCAATGGTAAATTTGAGAAAATCACAAAACAACCGGTAAGGGCACTGAGTGATCCTGACCTTGTTCCTGAGGTACTTGGAGACGATTACGAAAAACTGCTGGAGCTTACATCATCCCTTGATGCAAGGGATATGCTTAGAAAACTGAGGCACAGCAAATTTGAGGCCGGGATACTTTCCATGACCAACATAAAAGTGGCAGAAATGCTTGGACGTATCGTTAAAGACTCACCGGTGAAGCAGGGAGAAAGATATACTTACAGGGTGGTGTTCCTTAAATTTAATGGGAAAGAATCGGCGATACAGGAGGAGAAGACCGTAGAGGCTAAAGAGATTATTCCAGAGCCTCCAGAAGAGATAAGTGCTAAAGTAGATGATAAAAAGGTTGTGCTGAAATGGAATTACCGCGAGTGGAAGGGTAACCCGGAAGACCTTGTGGTATTTTTTAATGTGTACCGGAAATCAAGTGGAGAGGACGCATTTAGAAAGATCAATCCGAGGCCAGTAATCAGGCAAAACGAAGGCAAAATGGAATTTGTAGACCAGTGGGTAGAAAACGGTAAAACCTATGAATACAGGGTAAGTGCAGTTGATCTTATTGGCCGCGAGGGCAAGCTCTCTAAAGGAATTGAGGTAACTCCTCTGGACAGGACACCACCGATGCCACCATCTGGCTTGATTGTATTAGACGGTCATGGTAAGGCGATTTTAAAATGGAATTACGGACTTGACCTTGATGCCGCAGGCTATAACGTTTACCGTAGCGAGCTGATTGGCGGTGATTACGACAAAGTCAACTCCCGTGTCATTCCATTTGAAAAGCCCTATTTTGTTGATACAACTGTTAAGGCGGGGAGGTATTTTTTCAAAGTAACCACTATAGATAGTGCGGGAAACGAAAGCAAGAAAAGTAACCCCATGATGGCCATTATCAAGGATTCTGTTCCTCCTGATCCACCTGCGTCGGTGATGGCCCGATATAAGGATGGCAAAATATCCATCTCATGGAAGGCATCAAATTCTCCTGATCTTATGGGATACTACGTTTATCGAGGAACTATCAGGGATAGACTCCCGAAGATTGTCAGTCATCCATTGTCGAGGGAATCGAGAAGTTTTGTTGATAAAGGTTATGGCAAAGGTGGATTTTCTGCCGGTAAAACGTATTTTGTGGGAGTTACAGCCATTGACAGCTCGAGAAACGAGAGCAAGCTCATCGTGATGAATGTAGTCATTCCTGACTCAGAACCTCCAAGACCACCTGCTTTTGCAAAGGCTAAGCTTACAAAATCCGGTTTTGTAAAATTGAGAATCATGCCATCCCCCTCGCTCGATGTCGGGAAGTATCGAATTTATCGGTCTGATGAGAAGAGACCCGTTGCTGAGCTACCAGTGGGGAGGCATTTCCTGATCGATAGTAATGTAACTTCTGGAAAAACCTACACATACAGTGTGTCCGCAGTTGACACAGCAGGAAATGAAAGCAAAAGGATCAAGACGAAACCCGTGTTTGTAAAGGATTTGGCTGCCCCGGCTGCGCCTCAGAAAATAAAAGGTTTTTATGGCAAAGAAGGTGTGAGGCTTGTCTGGTCGGCATCAAGTGCACCTGACCTAAAAGGTTATAATGTGTACCGCTCTGATTTACCCAATGGAAGATATGAAAGATTGAATAAAAAACCGGTGAAATCCACAGAGTTCAACGACGCATCAGGCAGGAGTTTTCATTTTTACAAAATCTCCTCAGTTGATAAATCCGGTAATGAAACACTTTCCAGCTTCATAAGACCGGTTAAAGAGAAAGAATAGATGCGAAGATTTAAACCCCTGATATTTCTTTTTTTGGCACTCCCGGTTTTTGCCTCAATGGTGGATCTGACACCGGGAAAAATTCTTTTGAAAGATGGTGAGTATGTGAAGGCAAGGGATTTTTTCAGACATGCCCTGATAATGGACCCGGGAAACCCTGAGATTTATCTCTACCTCGGGTACTCTTTCCTTGGTATGGGAAAGCAGGATAGTGCTGAATATTACGCTACCAGGGGGTTATCTATAAGTCCTGGTAACTTGAGTTTTAAATTACTGAAGCTTTCCTCGCTTATGAGAAAAGGAGAATGGGGTAAGGCCCTCAGTTGGGCAGAGCGGATAAAGGAGGAACATCCTGATGATTCCCTTACAAATGTTGCCCTTTTTGAGACATATTTCAACTACGGAGCCGCACTTTACTCTCGAGGGGAAAAGGATAGTGCACTTATTTATTTCAAAAAAGCTTTGAAGACCAATCCGAGAAGTCCCGCTGTTTACACAAACATAGCTATAATTTTTTACGAAAAAGGGGAGCTGGATTCATCTCTTTCTTACGTGAAGCGAGGGCTTGAGCGTTTTCCAGCAAATCCGCAGTTGCTCAAGGCCGAGGCTCAGATTTTTGCGAAGGAAAACAGGGTAAAGGAACTTAAAAGTGTCTTTGGCACACTCGTTACCGTGGAGCCCCGAAATCTTGACCTGTGGCTCAAATTTGCCCTGATTTACCGCTCAACAGGCAAAGTAGATAGCGCAATCTCCATCTACAAAAAGCTTATTCGGGAATATCCAGATTCTTTTAGAGTTTACGAGCAGTATGCTGGTCTGTACGAGGGGATTTTTGATTATCCGAAAGTCAGGCAAATTTATGAAATCTATTCGAGAAGACATCCAAACGATGTGAGAGCAATTTTGAAGATAGCGGAAACCTTTGAAAACGAAAGGAAATATGACAGTGCACTTGTCTATTACAGGAGAGCAGTCAAACTCTCACCCGATGATAAAGAATTGAGGGAAAAGATTCCAGAGATGCTTGTTAAATTGGGAAATAAAGATGAGGCCGCAGCTAAATACAGGAATTTGATAAAGGAGTATCCGGTTGACATTAACCTTTGGAAGACTCTGGGACTTTTGCTGGAAGAAAGAGACAGTGCGCTCGTGTTTTATAGACAGATGGTTTCGCGATTCCCCATTTCACCGTATTCCTATGCACGGATTGGGATAATTTTTTACAGAGATTCGTTGTTAGATAGTGCGAGTGTGTATCTGAAGCGGGCCGTTGAGCTAAAAAGTGAGCAGGCCGAGGTTTATTACGACCTTGCAAAAATCTATTTTGGTGATGGAGACAAAAGGAGAGGTAAACTTGTGGTGAGAATTGCCTTCAGGACGTTGACAGGAAAAATTGCAAATCTTGGACGTGTGATCCAGAGTAACGAGAATCTACTCGAGCTCCAGAAACATGCAAATGAGATCAAAATGATTGAGAATACAAATGACTACCTTCAAAAGTTGCTCGCGCTTCTTCAAGAAAATGTGAGTGATAGCGAGTATTTTCAGTTTTTAAATTCTCTTGAGAGAAGGTACCCTCGAAGTTTCCTCGTTCTAAAATCTCTCACAAAATATTACCTTAAGCACGGGGAGACCCGCAAGGCACTTATATACGCGACAAAGCTTGTAGAAGTTAATCCCTCTGTTGGTGAGAACCATTATCTGAGGGGGAAGGTGCTCATAAACACAGGCAGCCTCAACGAAGCCTATATCGAGTTCGAGAAGGCCCTTGATAGTGGTGTAGAGACTCCTGAATTTGCAAGGGATTTTATTGCACTTGGAGAAAAGGTGGGCAGGCTTGATGAAACTGTTGAACAATTAAGGAAAATAGATAATCCAGAGGTCAAAAAAATTTTGAAGGCGTATGATTCTTCCGTGGAGAATCATAAAAGGAGAGGATAATGAAAAAAGTAGTTTTGGGAGTTTTAATTCCATTTTTTCTATTTGCCGAGGGGGTAAGTTTTGATGGCAGATTTAATGTAGGGTTTACATCCAGACCTGTACGAAGAGACACGGTCAACCCGGCAAGCACTCTTCAGATCGGAATTGGAGGAGAAATCAATATTTTTGGCCTAAGTGCTGGTCTTAATTTATTTTTCAATTCCGATGACAAATTCACACCGAGGGCAAGTTCCTTTTATTCTCTCACCCCTTCATGGGAGTGGGGTAGGGCATATATTGGAGATTTTGCCCCATCGTTTTCCAGTTTTTCTCTTTCTGGTGTCTCGATGAGAGGTGGTGGACTGGAGCTCTTCCCGGGAAAGTTTAATCTATTCGTTGTATCCGGAGTTGTGAAAGGAGCAGAGGAGGATTCGACTTCATCTTCTTATTCAAAATACATGTGGGGTGTGAAGTTAGGCTTTGGAAAGAGCTCACGGGTAAATATTTCTATACTCAACTCAAAGGATATCCCATCATCGCTTGAGGATTCTTTAAGGGGTAACAAAACACCAGAAGAGAATTGGGTTTTTGAAATAGGCAATAGAGTTGTGATAAAGAAGATTTTTAGCATAAAGGCAACAGGGGCAGTATCAATGCTAACGAGGAATATCTACGCATCACCAGTTACTGGTAAAAGAATACCATCCTGGCTAAAGAACGGCTTAAATCTCAACCTTTCAAGTAATGTTGACTACGCTTACAGCATAAAAACTGGACTGAGGCTAAAGAAAGCAATTTTAAACTACAGTCATTCATATACAGGCCCTGGATTTGAATCTCATGGTCTTGCAGGAATTGCCAATGATAGAGTAGAGGATGGTGGTAGTATTAATTTCTCCCTTGGAAGATACGGGAGTCTGGGGGCCAGTGGAAGCTATTATCGGGACAATCTTGTGGGATTGAAAAACAGTGATACGAGGAATTTAATTGCCAATGTATTTCTTTCTCTTGTACCTACAAGGAAACTTTCTTTTACAACCACGGCAATGATGAACAGGATGAATAGGAATTCGGCTCAAAGTGATACCCAGAGTGTAAGTAACCGTAGCGTAAACCTCAGTGTATCTTCATCTTACAGACCTTCTAAAAAAGTAAGCCTGGGGATAAATTCTTCTATTACCGAAGCAGAAGTTTTAACGATTTTCAACGATGTAAAAACCAGGATAATCGCAACGGGAGCGAGATTGAGTCACAGGTTGACTAAAAGTTTTAGCTACGGTCTTGGATTTGGTGTGGTCAGTACCAACTCCGATACGATTAAGGAAACATCATTGACACCCTCCTTTAACATAAGATTTGTGCCTGGCAGGAAGCTGAGATTTACGTTTGGCTTGAGAAGTGGGATTTCTAAGAAACGAAATTTTGTTGGAATAAACGTGAGGGGAATTGTGCGCGTGACACCTCGTGATGCTGTAACCCTGAGACTCACATCGGAAAATTACACAGATTCAACCCCACCCACACTTACAATCCACCTATCCTATTCCCGACCCTTTGGGAAAAGGGTGTATTGAGCTCTATACCTCCGAAGCAAAGGGCAAATCATCGTTTCATACTGATATGACTATGAAGTAAATATGAATGAGGATATTGCTTCCACCCTTTCCTCCTCCTGCGTACGAAATGTGTGAGGGTAGGTTTTCGCCACTTGGGTATTACAAGCTTCACTTGTTAGGAATGTTCTTTTGCTGTTTTTGGCACGTAGAATGAGTTTATGATGTGTAAAAACTGAAAATAACTTGTTAGTTCAATAATTTCAGCCTGCCCCAGAATTTTCCTCCTCTCCCCGCATAAATTTCTTTGCGGGGAGAGGATTGAGGTGAGGGCTTACATCTAAAAATTTCGTTCAAAAAATCTGTGAATCTCCCTCTCCCGCTTGCGGGAGAGGGGTGGGGTGAGGGCCTGACATCACCCATGTTTTTTAAGCAAATGAATATTTATACATCCTATATTCCATTATCCTCATCGCATTTACTAACCTCATGAATAACAAATGTGCTATCCTCCATGTGCTCACATATATGTGCC
>WFZT01000130.1 GCA_015489415.1 Caldifarciminota bacterium
AGAAAAAAGGTGACCCTGCGAAAAATTATCAGGTTGGAGAAGAGCTCAACCTGCAGGTTATGAAGATTGAGCCAAAACGTAAGAGAATTCTGCTTTCTGAGAGGGAGTACTACAGGGCCAAAGAGAAAGAAGAGGTCGCCAGGTACAAGCCCGAGCCTGCAAAGATTAACCTTGGTGAAATTCTGCAGGCTGAGCTTCAGAGAATCGAGGAGCTCAAGGAAGAGGAAGAGAAGTCTCAGGAAGAGTAAGGCCTGACCGGCGAAAGAGAGTAATTTAAAACCTTTAAGGAGGCTAAAAATGCTTGGGACAGTACTGCTGATGGTGCAGTTAAGTATATCGCCGGTCAGTGCAGATAGCGTGCTTCAAAAGGCCATGAACGCCTTTGAGGCACTGCACGATTATCAGACCACCCTCGTGAGCCACATGATAAAAGGGAAAAAGAAAGAAGACCGCGTCTACCTATACAAGTTCATGAAACCCCACTGGATTTACATGAAGGTGATCAAAGGAAAAGACAAGGGAGCTGAAATTGTCTATAATCCGATTACCAAAAAGATTCGCGCGCACAAGGGTGGCCTATTATCAAAGATAAAACTCACACTTGACCCGACAGATAAAAAAGTTCTTTCCTTAAGAGGTCACCGCGTGGATAGAACAGACTTCGGCTCCATCCTCTCACAGTGGCTAAAGGTGAAGGATAAGGTTAAAGTCGTAGGAATCGGCGGTAGAGTTGACGGCATAGAGTGCACCGTCCTCGAGGCGGACAATCTGAATCCGGCTGAGTGGCATGGGGCTAATAGAGCAAAACTCTATATCAGGACCGACAACAACCTACCTTACGTGAGAGAGGAATACGAGGGTGATAAGCTTGTACACAGAGCTATTTACAAAGACCTCAAAATTAATGTGGGATTGACTGAGGATGATTTTAAAATGTAATGCCCGCTCCTTCATACCTTCTTAAGCCTTTAATTTTTGCAATTTCCATCTTAATGATAGAGTGGGGAATCTTCCCCACTCTTTTTGTTTTTATCGCCCTCCTGAGTTTTCTTTCAGGGGCAAAATTCACCATATCCTGCCTGAAATTGACGCCATCCCCATCTTTATCAATTATAACAATCTCAGTGGTTCTCATTTCTGCCCTCATTGGTATCTTCACAAAAACATTAAATTTCATCACTCCCTGGTGGTATGTGCCTTACAGCCTTGTTTGGGCCATCTTTCAGGAGTTCATCATTTTTTGCTTCATTTTCGAGAATTTTGAGTGGGCCTTCGCTGGAAAGCACACGGCCGTCTTCCTGACAGCGACAACTTTCGCAGTTTTCCACCTACCCAATCCTTTTCTTGTTCCGGCAACATTCATCATGAATCTCATTTTCTCAGGCTATTACAGAAGACACAGATCAATTCTGCTTCCCGGACTCCTCCATTTTGTTCTTGCGATAGCCGCATTTACCTTCTTACCATTTAGTCTTACTCATCAGCTCAAGGTGGGCATCCAGTGCTGCAGATAATCGGTGCAATCCCATACTTTTTGATCTTTGTTCCCTGGTACAGACGGTGGATGGAGAAAAGATTCTCTTATCTGTGGTGCCTCGTATTCACCATTCCTGTTCTCCTATATTCCGTCACAGGATTCCTCCTGTTTGTCGCATTCTCCGTAGCCATTTTACTTGCGACGAAAATTCGGGATGAGAGACTGCGGGATGCAGTCTTATTCTTCCTTATCTGGCTTCCTGTCGAATTTAACCTGCTTCCCATGACCGACCTGAATTCCGGCAGATTCATTGGCTACTTCGTCGTGCTCTCAATCTTCTCACACGTTCTGCTCTATAGGATTCGCCCTCAGGGTCTCGGCTTCACAATATTCCCGGTAAAATGGAAACTCGTGGGACTCGCCTATCTCGTGCTTTTCACAATAATTGCACCTATTGGCCTCAATACCGGCTTCATAGTTTTTCATCCCAGGCTCACGACCACCAATTTACTTTCCTTCTTCGCCATCTATTTTTTCGTGGCATATCCTGAAGAGATGCTCTTTCGCGCGTTTTTGTTCAAAATACTTAACCCCTTGAGTACAGCGTGGAAGATTGCCATTTCATCACTGATATTTGGACTTGCCCACTTCAACGGCCCCCACGGAGGACTTATTTACATGCTTCTTGCCACCATCGCCGGGGTTGGCTACGCTTACGTATTTGAAAAGTCAGGGGACGTTAACTCTTCTGCTCTTATTCACACCCTTGTTGACTACACATGGGTGTTATTTTTCGGTGGTTAGATGGATTATAATTTGCACCGTGCTCAATTCCGAACTCATCTCTAAGGTAAAACCGCTAAGATTGAGGGCAAGGCTTATTGTAGAAGGATTCCTCACAGGACTCCACAAGAGCCCTTACCACGGATTTTCTGTTGAATTCAAGGACCACAGGAGCTACAACAAGGGAGACGAGATACGCTGGATCGACTGGAAGGTGTATGCTCGAACCGACCGATTTTACGTAAGACGCTTTGAGGATGAAACCAACCTCATGGCATACATTCTCCTGGATAACTCCGCATCCATGGGATTTGTCAGGGAAAAATTCGAATACGCTGTGAACCTCGCCTCTGCAATCTCCTATCTCCTGTTTCTCCAGAGAGATGCCTTTGGACTTGCCGTTTTTAACGAGAAAATAGAGACCCTTGTGCCTCCACGCACATCAAGGGTAAACTTGAGCCACGTCATGTCCATTTTAGATGGGCTCAAAACCCATGGACAAACCGAGCTTTCGTCCTTTAGGGTGCTTGCAGAAAGGCTGAAGAAACGCGGACTCGTAGTTCTTATCTCTGACATGATGAAGGAGCCAGAGGAGATCATAACGGGCCTCAGAATGTTCCGCTATCGCAAGCATGAGGTCATCGCTTTCCAGATCCTTTCACCTGAAGAAACAAAGATTTCCGGCAGGGCAAGGGTCTTTGAAGACATGGAAACGGGTGAGCGAGTCCCATTTGACCCGGTTAATCTGCAGAACGAGTATCAGGAGCGTCTTAAAAACCATATCGAGCACATCAAAAAGGAGCTCCGTAAAAGCAACATAGATTACGAATTTTTCCTTACTTCCGAGCCCATCGAGCTCGCTCTTTACAGATTTTTCAAGAAGAGGGAAAAACTGAGATGAGTTTCCTGAATCCGGGATTTCTCTACCTCCTGCCACTTGTGGCACTCCCTTTTATCATCCATTTATTTGCAGCAAAGGTGCAGAGACGGGCAAAATTTTCGTGGGTACGCCTCTTAAGGAGTGCCCAATATGAGGGGAAAAAGCGAAGACGCCTGCTCGAGATTCTTATCCTCATTCTGAGAAGCCTCGCTATCCTGAGCCTCATAATGCTTGCAGCAAGGCCATTCCGGGGTGAGCTTTTCAAATTTAGATACTTCGTGGTGGACTTCTCCCCCAGCGCAAGGCACGACACATCAAAAATTTTCTCCATCGCAGAAAAGGTCAAAAGCAAGGGGCTTGATGTTTATTTTCTTGATGACAGGCTCTATGAGAAGCCGGTTATATACGACATGCCCGCCCGTTTTAAAAAATTAGGAAGCCTTGGGAAACCTGCCATCATTTTGAGTGATTTTCAGAGTTCCAATGTTTCAGATTTCAAGGACACAAGTTTTCTTGCGGTAAAGCTCAGACCACCCCGAGATGAGCTTAAAGTCCTTGGAGTGAGGGTTCAGCCCGGAATTACCATGCAGGGCTTTGAGGCAAGCTTAAAGGTATTCCTGAAGGCAACCCGTCGGATGGCAGTTAGACTTAATCTTTATCGAGAAGAAAAACTAATTGCCGGTGGCAACTTTGAGGTTAATCCTGACAGTGTGAACCAGCTAAACCTCAAATTCATCCCGGAAAAGGGAGGTATATGGAAGGTAGAAGTGCTCCCGCTCGATGAACTGCCGCAGGACAATGTTAGATACTTTAACCTCACCGTGCTCGAAAGGCTTCGCGTGGGAATTATAGGAAACAACAGATTTATTGCAAGAGCATTGAATCCCTTCCGGATAAAAAATTACCCCGTTCAGGTGACAGAGAATATTCAGACAAATTTTGCAGGATTTGACGCGATCTTCCTCACCAATCCCGATTTACCTCTTGAGAGGCTCATCATGGTAATCCGCTACGCTGAATCCGGTGGAAACTTAGTGATTTTTACCGATAAGATCACAGCCCCCATCATCAACGCCCTTGGACTTAATATCGAACCGGTGGAATCGGCTAAAGTGGTAATTGAAAAGGATACCCTGACCTTCCCACGGGCTATTGCTTTTGGGGACGGGAAGGCCATCCTCGGGGACTCAAAGGGGAAAAAAATTGCAGTAATCAAGCCATTCTCAAAAGGCAGACTCGTCCTGGTGGGTCTGCCTGCGGATGTCAGCGAAACTTTATTCCCCATATCTCCATCATTTGTTCCGTTTGTTTATTCATTGCTGGAAAGGCTCTTTAACGTCAAAACAAATACCCGTGTAACCACCGCTGGCACCCCCTGCATTTCCATTATAGATTCAAACCTGACGGTTGTTACACCTGAGGGGAAAAGAGCGTCCTGTAAGGACTTAAACTTTCCGAAAGTAGGATTTTACCGTGGAAAGTGGAGCTTTGGAATAAATCTTCCTCCATCTGAAGCAGAGGAGAGGTTTTTAAGTGACAAGGAACTTGACGACCATTTCAAAGCACATACATCGCTTGAAAATTTCGAAAATATTGTCAGAAGCTCCCGCAGTTTCACGTTAATCTTTGTCTATTTCCTGATCTTCTACGTCCTCGTCGAATCCCTCATACTTGGGTGGAAATTTAGATTGTAATACCAATATCGATTTAGAATTATCCTAATTTTTTCCAACAGTGTCAGGTGGAACTTTTTATACAAAACACGACCATAAGGTGCACTATGTATGAGTCCGAAATATTGTTTACCCATTCCACCCCGGCCCTCCCTCCTATAATGTTTGTTGTTATTTATTAGGGTTATCACTCACAATATAGAGAAAAACTTTAGGGGAGGTGGAATGAGTGGTTTTTAGATCTTTCCCCTCCTTGGGGCTTGACCCCGGCGGGAAGATTGGTCCCTCCACCTGGGGTATAAGCCTGGATTGTTATTTGTGCCTGAATCACTCGATTCAGGAGGTTAGGCTATACCCACTTCGGTGGAGGATTCCACTCTCCACCTCCTCAAAAATAAAAAAAGGAGGTCTAACATGGATAAGTTATATGTAGGCATAGACGTAAGCTCAAAAGAACTATTCGCCTCCTTCCTCGATGATAATTCAAACCCCGTCATATCCTCCGCTAAATACCCCAATACCCCTGACGGCTGGCATGACATCTCCCAACTCATATCCTCACTCTCCAAAAACTTCAAAATCGTCTGCGGCCTCGAATCCACCGGTGACTTCCATATCGGTATCCTACACACCCTCGAAGCCATGGATAACATTGAAGTTCATCAACTCAACCCCGCATCCGTCCGTTACTTCGCTAAAGCACTCAACGTCAGTGCCAAAACTGACCGTATCGATGCTCAAATTATAGCCCGCTACCTGGCCACTATCAAACCTCAGGGAGACTATCACGTTCCACTCTTCCTCCAACGCCTGCGTCATCTCGTTCGCATAAGACGTACCTTCATAGAGAATATGGCCTCTTTAAAAAATCAATTGTACCATATACTGAGAATTTATTTCCCTGGATACAGGATTCTTGTGAAGAGTGGGTTACCTATCAGTTTTCTACACATACTCCAGAGATTTCCATCACCACATTTAATACTGGGAGCTGGAGAAGAGGAATTAATGAAGATAAGGGTTGGGTGTCAAGTCCTGAAATGTGTTGACATTTAAAAGGGGGACTCCCCTCAGCATGGCCTACCTCCTCTCTTCACCTCAAATCCCTCTATCTCTACCTCCCCACTGTACACCTCACTCGGCGTCGCATACCCCAA
>WFZT01000131.1 GCA_015489415.1 Caldifarciminota bacterium
CTTCTATGGATGGGTGATATAAACGTCGCTCCCACTGAGATTGATGTCACAAATCCCAAGACCAAGATTCAACACGTGGATTTCCACATTGATGTGAGAAGAGAATTCCAGAAGACCCTCGAGTGGGGATTTATTGACGTGTTTAGAAAGCACAGGCCCAATCCCGGAGAATTTACCTACTGGGATTATCGTGTTCCTAAAGCTCTTGAGAGGAACATCGGCTGGAGAATTGACCACATCCTTGCAACCAAACCTCTTGCCGATAAATCTGTAGATTCCTATGTTGACAGGGAGCCGAGGGCGTGGGAGAAACCTTCAGACCACACCTTTCTCGTTGCCATCTTTGATGTCTGATAGATAGAAAAGGTGGGCATAGGAAGAGGTATCTGAGGAACCAAATCCTTTTATGGGGGAGCTAAAAACAGTTCCCAGCTTTGCGGCAACTTTCTCTTCAATTTTTTCATCAGATGGTATCAAAAGGACGGCGAGGAGTTCGGCAAACTCAAGCAGGTAGTCAATATGCCAGTGCTTCCTCACAGGACCATTTATGTAACGCGGAATCCTCGTATTAAACCCCTTCATGGCACTCCCCACGTAAAGATAAATCCCGGGCTTAAAGTGAAATTTCCCCAATCTCCCGACCCTTATTTTCTTTGCCGAAGGTAACTTAAGGAAAAGAATATATGCACCCTTACCTCTCAAGCTGGACAATGTCTCCAACCTCAGCTCCGAATTTCTCTTTCGCGCTCCCCTCCCTCACTGAAATTTCAAGCATGTCGTAAGAGTCAATAATCGCAAGTGCCTGGCCCTTATCGACATCGAAATACGAGTTTACAAACGTAATTTCGACACCTTTGAAAATCACCTTTTTACCAGATTTCACAAGCTCACGGGGAATATTCGTCACAAGATTCCCAAAGTGGTCAATGTAAATAATTTCCCCTTTGATCCAGCCTTTCTCAATTTCCGGCTCAGGTAATCTGATTTTTATCGGGTCTGTGATGCGAGGTCCGAGTTCCCCAGGAGGTTTCCCCCTAAGAAGCATACCAAGTGCCGGGGCAAATAAATCCCTGCCGTGGAATGTCGAAGACTCCGGTTTTATGTTTTCAATAGCATAGACTTCAGCTTCATCCAGAATTGGCGAGAGAACCCCATTGTCCGGTGCCACGAAAAATCTTTTGCCTTTCGCTGCAGCAATTGCCCGGCGATTAGAGCCTACACCCGGGTCCACCACAATGAGAAAATGGATATCCTCTGGAAGCCATCTTAAGGCATACGAGAATATAAAAGTGGCAGCTTTGATGTTGAATTGTGGCACATAGTGGGTGATGTCAATAAATTCCACCTCATCCACAAACCTGAAAATCTGTGCCTTCATCACTCCCACGTAGGGGTCCTGTAGTCCGAAATCCGTGATTACTGCGACTTTACTTTTTGGGCTCATAGAGATGGAACGAGCTCAGGATGATTTCCATTCTGATGATAAACTGGAGCTTCTCATTTCTGTCCGGTGCAAAAACACCCATGTCAAACATGTAGAAATTGTCATTGAGATTGAACGCAATGGTCTCAAAGGGCCCCCCGAGGTATTCTTTATCATTCTGCCAGATTCCGAAAATCTTGATGGCAGGCTGCCCAACAAAGGTTGTATCCTTGACCCTCAGGTGCTCTTTATAGACATAGTCTCCGTCGTAGTATTTTGCAGTGAGTTTGTTCCTGAGCCTTATGATCTCATCAGCGTCAAAAAGTCGAGGCGCGTTTTCGTGGTAGAAAAACATAAACCTATCCGGATAGTGCTTTGCGATGCTGACAAAATTGGTATCCTGAACCACATAAGCCCATCCCATGGGAAAATCAAAGGTGAAGCCGTATTTCTCACCAAACTCTTTCGAAAACTTCTTGTTGTGCCCGGCAAAATATGCTTTCTTTCGAAGTATGGCACGGTATCTTTTTAACATCTCCCCCAAAATGTAGTCCTTCTTTTCATAGACAAAACTCCAGAGTGCAGTCTCGTCGGACGAGATGACACCTAAAATTGCGTCACCTTCCTGATAGTAGTTTTTCACAAGATAGATTCCAGGTTGCCGCTCACCAAATATTTGCTTGAAGATAGGATAGTCCGGTGAGTTATAAGTGGAAAGGAAGATCACGTTTTTGTAGCCCTTAAAGGGCTCAAACTGGTCGTAGGTGACAGGGTAGGTGATGAAAAGCGGCTCAGGATGAGGTGTATAAAAGGTATCCGAGAGCACACTCTGAAGAAATTTGGCCTCTCTCAGGGTACCATCGTAAACAATTACCACCTCATTTGCCTTCCCTCTGGCAAAACGTTCGATCTTTGTACACGACGTGAGACCAAGGACTATAACCAATGCAAGTAACGCTTTTTTAACCAACATAGATCACCTCTCCAATCTTTTCGTTTTCCAGTGTTTCTTTAATAACTCGATTTTGTGGTTTTGTCAAAAATGGATCAAAGGCAAGGATTTTCTCCACCTCTTTTTTAGTCTGCTGGATAATTTTCTGGTCCCTAATGAGGTTGGCGATTCTAAATCTGGGGATTCCATGCTGTTTCGTGCCGAAAATCTCACCGGGCCCCCTGATCTCGAGGTCAATTTCCGCAATCTTAAAGCCGTCCGTGGTCTCTACCATTGCTTTCAGTCGCTTCTTTGCGTCTTCGCTTACCTTTGATGGAGTGATGAGTATGCAGTAGCTTTTCTTTGATCCTCTTCCAATGCGACCACGCAGTTGATGGAGCTGGGCAAGTCCAAATCTCTCGGCGTGCTCGATTATCATAATGGTGGCATTGGGAACATCTATGCCAACCTCAATAACGGTGGTGGCAACAAGGATGTGGAACTCCCCGTTTCTGAATTTTCTCATTACCTCACCACGCTCATCCTTTTTCATCTTGCCGTGTATCAGGCCTATATTTATGCCTTCAGGGGCGATTTCGGTGAGTTTTTTGTAAAGCTCGGTTGCGGCCTCGGCCTCGAGTTTTTCAGATTTTTCTATCAGAGGCGCGACCACGTATGCCTGGTTGCCTTTCTTCACCTCATCAAAAAGCCACGAATAGACCTTATCTCTGCGGCCCTCTTTTACCCATTTTGTCACTACTTTGCCACGACCAGGTGGCATTTCATCAATTATTGAGACATCGAGGTCTCCGTAAATGGTGAGCGCAAGGGTTCGCGGAATAGGCGTTGCCGTCATCACAAGAAAGTGGGGAGATTTATTCTCAAAACCCTTCTCGAGTAACTTCGCACGCTGAAGAACCCCAAACTTATGCTGCTCGTCAATTACGGCAACGGCGAGCTTTTTAAATTCAACATCTTCCTGGATAAGGGCATGGGTGCCAATTACCACCTCTGCATCTCCCATCTTTATCCTTTCAATGGCAAGCTGCTTGTCCTTTTTCCTCATCTTGCCAAGCAGCAGGGCCATCCGAACGTTAAGCGGGAAAAGGTACTCACTCATAACGAGAAAATGCTGCTCGGCGAGAATTTCAGTTGGGGCCATCATTACAGCCTGATAGCCATTTTCCACAGCGACCAGCATTGTATAGAGGGCAACCACGGTCTTGCCGCTTCCCACATCCCCCTGAAGCAGCCTGTGCATGGGGGTATTTTTTGAGAGGTCATCCGTGATCTCGGAGATTACACGTTTCTGGGCTCCCGTAAGTTCAAATTTCAGAGAATCCACGAACTTCTTCGTCAGTTCATTTTTTACTTCAAGGGGAATGCCAAGACCCTTTGATTCGACGCGCTTTTCCAGCAATTTGATGTAAAAGTAAAAAAGCTCTTCAAATACGAGGGTTGTTCTCGCAAGTCTTGCCTGTTTGAGCTCATGAGGGAAATGGAGGAGGCGAATTGCCTCTTTTCGTGTGTAGAGACCAAATTTGTTGCGAATATAATCTGGCAGGGTTTCCGGTATCTCGCCCCCGATCTTCTCTAACACCTCCATGATAAGCCTTCTCATAAACCTCGGCTTTAGGCCCTCGGTGGAGGGATAAACGGGAACAAGCATCCCTGCCATTATCCTGTTACCCTGCGGATGTGCTTCGTCAATTATTTCATATTCGGGGTGGTAGATTACCTTGGTCCCTCGATAGACATAAACCCTTCCCGATGCAATGACCTGGTCATTTTTATTAAAAACTTTGTCAATGCCTTTAACGTTTCTCCAGACAAGCTCCATCCAGTCGGTCCCATCACTGATGATTACGGTGAAAACTAAATTTCCGCGAACCTTTTTGATACCTTTTGTGAGGACCTTTCCAGCCACGGTGACCTCTGCTCCACGCTTTACATCGTGGATAGGGGTGATGTTTCTCCTGTCAATGTACCTTCGAGGGGCAAAATATAGGAGGTCGAGCACGGTGGTTATACCAAGCCTCTTAAAGAGCTGGGCACGTTTGGGGCCAACTCCTTTGAGATAACGTACCTCCATCCTTAAAAACTCAAGGACATCCATCGTTCAAATGATAATGCAATCTTCAAAGAGTAGCCA
>WFZT01000132.1 GCA_015489415.1 Caldifarciminota bacterium
CCCCGGATATGTTTTGCCCTTGTGGGTTGCAAAACCAACCGTATAACCCGCTTCCAGCGCTGATTCAATCACCCGCTCGTCGTACCTCCCATAAGGATAGGCAATAGCAAAAACCTCATCTCCGATAATATCCTCAAGGATCTGGCGGGAAACCTTTAGCTCCTCTTTGAGTTTTTTCTCACTCACTCTCAAAAGGTCCGGATGTGTATGAGTATGTGAGCCTATAATCCAGCCATTCTCGTGGAGTTCCCTGATTTCACTCTTTCCAACATGGGAAAATTTGAATCCAAAGTTCAAATCCCAATCGTTGGTGCCACCTATGTATTTTGTAACAATGAAGATAGCCCCGTTTAATCCTGCCTCCCTTAGCACGGGAAAGGCAACCTCATAAACACACTTATAGGCATCATCAAAGGTAAAAAGCACGTCGCCCTCATTCCAGGTTAGAGACTTTAGCAAATCCCTTGAAATTCCAGAAAGTCCCCTTTTCTTAACAAAATTCACATGACGTTTAAAAATTGAAGGATGTATCCAGGTTCCACCAAGCTCGAATTTAGTGGTCACCTTATGATATTGAAGGAAAATCGCCGTATTCATTCACTTGACTGTAAAAATGCCAAACATTATGTTATAAACCAATGATGAATTTTCTGATACCGTTATTACTACTCCAATTTTATAGTGGGCATCTTCAGGATGTCCAACTTCTTGCGTCAGATTCCCTATGGAGTCTGGACTATGCTCTGACGCAGGTAAAAAGTGATTATAAAACCACACCTGCACTACTTGAATTGAACCAGTATTTTGAGCTTTTTCTCGCCAATCGTGCAACCACTATTCCTGCCCGTGAGGTAACATTCAAAAGCCTGAATGCGCTCACCAGGAGTATGGATAAGAATACCGAGGAACTCGCTCTATTTAACATCATTGTTGAGAAACTCAAAAGTGGACGCTACCCTGATAAAGAGATCAAAACTTTTAAAGAAAATTTTGCCGGCAGCAGGCTTTATCCATATCTAAAACTTCAGGAAGCACTTTTTAACGTGAGAAAGGGAGATACACTCTTAGCAATCCAGGCGTTGAAAGACCTACTTGAGTATGGTGGAGATGTCTACCTTATAAAATCTGCACTTCTCTGGATCGGAAAACTCTCAATCCTCACTGGAAACTACAAGGATGGGAACTATTATCTCAACAAGTTTACAAAACTCTTTCCACACGACCCGGTTGCAAAAGACCTCAACCTTATCCTGCTTGTCCTTTCGCTGAAGAAGAGGGACTTCGAGACAGCTTCCAGCATCATCAAAGAAAACAATTTCAAGGAATCTGATAAGCCACTGGTTTTACTAATCTCAGGATACATGGATATCCTGCAGGGAAAATTTGCTCTGGCGAGAAAGGAATTACAGGCCTCAGAATCTCTGCCGGCCGATGCCATACCCCTTAAAACCTATCTTCTTGGATTCCTGGACTACAAAGCCGGAAACACCTCATCGGCCATCTCGCGCATGGATTCGGTAATTCAGAGTGGTAAAAAGGCCCTCATTCCTTATGCTAAGTTCATCAAAATCCTCGCGTTCAAAAAATCAGCAAAGCACAAAAAATACGTCAATTCCCTCGAAGATTTTATCAATAGTTACCCGGACTCAAAACTCACTGCTTATGCCGCTTATCTACTCGGGCTTGAATATTTTAAGAAAAATGAGCTTGATAAGGCCCTCCAGTATTTTGAGAAGGCCCGTGACCTGGCGCAGGAACTCCCCATAAAGCCGCAGGTCTATTTCATGCTTGGTGAGATTTCTTTTCTCAAAAAAGATTACAAGGACGCCATAAACTATTTTTCGGTGGCTCAGGATGGGCTTAATGACAACAACTACAAAAGCTATGTCTCACTTCGCATAATCATGTCGCTTTACAACCTCAACAAGCTGGATGATCTCGTCTCCTACTCTGAGGAGGTGCTAAAGACCGCGCCGGATTCGGTAAAAGAGTGGATTCATTTCTACAGGGCAAAGACCTACATGAAAATGAAAATGTACCAGTACACTGAAGACGAGCTTGTCCATATTATTCGCTCGAGGGCGTTTGGAGATGTGCTCTACTATGCATATTTTGAGCGAGGACTACTTCACTACAAACTAAAGCACTACAGGACAGCTGAAAAATATTTCTACCAGGTGATTTCCAACTACTCGGATACCTCAAAAATTTACGAGCTTTCTTTTCTTTACATAGGCGACTGCAAATTTAACAGACACCAGTATGGGCTCGCTGCAAGATACTACGAGAAATTCCTTGAAATGCATCCTCAGGACAATCTTTATTACAGTGCACTATGGCAGCTCGGCCTCACATACTATCGAATGAGGAAGTATGACAGGGCGCTTGATGTGTTCAATAAAGTCTATTCTTCCAATATAAAGAAATCTTTGAAAGATTCTGCACTTTTCATGATGGCAGAATGCTACAAGAGTCTTGAGGATTACGAGAAAGCTGCAGAGATTTACACGCAGATTTACAAAGACCCATCCTCTCACTTCCGTGCACTTGCCCTCTACAAACTTGGTGATATGTATTACAACCAGGAAATGTACGAGAACGCGTACGAAACTTATAGAAAGATTATTGAGGAATTTCCATCAAGTGACCTTGTTGACGACGCCATCGAAGGTTTTCTCCAGAGTGCAGGTAAGATTGGAAAAGATCAGGAAGCATACGCCTTTTTTGATTCTCTAATCTACAATTCGCCACCTGTAATTGCCGCCACCCTTATTTTTAAGAAAGGAGAGTACCAGTTTAACCAAGGCTGGTACGAAGAGGCAATCAAGACGTTTCAGGAGATTGTAAATAGATACCCGAGCCAGAAGCTGCTTGACAAGGCCTACTTCTGGATTGGAATGGCCTACGTGAGGCTCGATAGCTGCGACAGTGCAATAGCTAACTTTGAAAAGGCCGCTAAAATCCCTGAATCTTACTACTACATAGCTGAGTGCTATTTCAAAAAACAGGACTTTGTCAACGCTCGTGATAATATGCTCCTGTTCCTGAAAAATGCACACAACCAGACTATAAAATACCCTGAGGCGTACAGAGTGCTTGCATACTCATACATAAATCTTGGTGACACCACGGCTGCCGATTCCATGATGCAGCAGCTCCTTATGAAGTATCCGGATAATCCCGCTGCCGACGAAGCAAGACTGTACCTCGCATCAAGGCTTGCACAGAGGGCTGAATATGATTCTGCAATGGCTTTGATTAAAGTGATAAAGAAGAACCGTTCAGATGAGATTGCAGCAAAAGCCAGCCTCCTTCTTGCAGATATTTACCGCGACATGGGCGAGATCGAAGAGGCAATTATTGAATACATAACCACTTACAGGATTTATGAGAAGCTTTACCCGGAAGTCGCAGAGCAGGCCCTTGTGAGGGCTGGAGAGCTTTACGAGCAGCAAAATCGCCTTGAGGAGGCACTTACAGTCTATAGAAGGGCAATAAGGAAATTCCCAAATGCTCCCGACCGGGAAGAGCTCGAAAAGAAGGCAAAAGAGATAGAGCAGAAACTAATAGAAGAGAAGCTTAAAAAGGCCCCTCAGCCATCTCCGACAGCACCGGAATCCGGCAAAATTAAACCACCTCAAAAAGAGGAGGGCCAGCAATGAAAAGATTATTCCTGTTACTGCTTCTTGGATTGCTCTCGGCACAGGAAAATCCAGAGCAAACCCCAGAACTCCCCCAGCTCAAAGTTGAAGAATTTACTATTGTTGGCATAGATACCTTCAGGGCGCAGAGACCGATCGTGGATGTGACACCGGGATTTAGAAGCTATATTCCTATTGGAGATCCCGACCTCGTGGGATTTGTCAGTGGTCAGTTCCCTGTCAAAACTTTTGAAATCAAAATTGAAGGCCATAAAGAGAGAAAATCATTTTTTAGGTCATCTTTGGGAATGGGCTATGGGAATTATGTGCATCTCAGAATGCTCGGTGGTAAGCTCGGCAAGGGCTCAAGCATCCTCGGGAACTTGAAGATCACAGGTGCAATCGGTGGAAATCACGGGATAAATACCATAGACGGTTTTGTTTCTTTAAATGGGAAAAACGGCATTCTCTGGACTCTCACAGCATCTATATTCTCTAAAATGGAGAAAGCATCCAGGGTAGATACGATTCTGTCACATAAACTCTTCTCACCATCAATACACGGAAATTTAAGCTACCTCCCGGAAAATAACGGCTTTTTCACACTTGCCAGCCTTGATCAGGAATTTGTGGTAAACGATACCGGAAAATCTCATAACTTCTCGTGGACAAAATTTAATGCGTCAGTGGGTTATATTCTTGATAAGCCACTAAAAATTTCTGCTGACCTGAGTCTCGAAAAGCTCAAGTCAACAGGTGTTACATCGTTCGGTCTTGGTATGGGCACTATGCTCGGGAAGATAAAATCCTTGCTGAGTGCAGGATTTGCCGGCTCTTCAGAAGGTAAGTCCACACCTGTATTTGCTGCATCCCTCGTATTCCCCTTCGCTTCAAATCTAAAATTCGGCTTAAAGGTTTCAAAAACGCTTATGACCGCCGATTTTGGTTTATTTGAGGCAAACTCAGCTCTACTCGGAGATGTCTCAAAACCGCTGGAAGAGCAGACATCTATCACTTTATCAACCCATTACACAACCGGTACATTTGCCCTGCAGTTTGGTGCTGGCTACAGAGAATACACGTGGGCACCTGTTCTTGCTAAAGATTCAAGCAGATTCTGGGTACTCACCTCCGATACGACTTCAATCAGGGGAGCGATTCTTGAATTTTCACTCTACGATTATCGGCATCTCTCAATAAACGGGAGCTACTTCCTCACATCTCAGGAATTCCCGCGCGATACACTCTTTCTCAGAGGTCTCCTGGGGATCAGCTACACTTTGCCTGAGGGGCGGATCATTCCGGGGGTTAGATTCGGCCTGAATCTTGCGAATTTCAACAGGCGCACAGTGGCTGAGGAAAGTTTCGAGATTTCAAAGAGCTTCACGAGGCACGTGGGTGCATTTATTGAAATTATAAATCCATTTAAAGAAGGGTTTGAGATTTTCGCACCAGATTATAAAATAAACAACGGGTTTTCACTTGCCCTTGGTTTAACCATGAAATTTTAAAGGAGGTCTTTTCCTATGCAGTTCACATTACTTCAAATACTCGCAAAAGGTGGGATCATTGTATGGTTGATTCTTCTTTTATCTGTGATCGGGCTTGCCATTGTCTTTGAAAGGCTTATGGTGCTGAAAAAGGCGAGAACCAATACCCGTATCTTCATGCTGGAGATCAAAAATATCGTATTGAAAGGGAACTTCGAGGAAGCACTAAGGCGAGCCCGTGAGTCAACCGGTCCCATCGCAGCCATTGTCTATGCAGGATTAAAGAGCTTTGGTGGCTCAAGGGAGGAAATAAGAAGCTCTATCTCGGATGCAGCTGATATCGAGATTTACAGACTCGAGAAGCATCTTGATGGACTTGCCACCATTGCAAGCACTGCCCCACTTCTTGGATTTCTCGGAACGGTAACGGGAATGATCAATGCCTTTATGAAGATTCAGGCACTTGGAGGTGCTGTGGATGCCTCGGTTCTGGCCGGTGGTATCTGGGAAGCCCTCGTAACAACGGCAGTGGGCCTGACTGTCGGAATCATCTTTTACTATCTTTATAACTACATGGTTGGAAAGGTCCGCGAGATCGTTTATGAGATGCAGACCAGCTCAATTGAGCTACTTGACCTCTTGAGTGAGGTGAGCCAGTCATGAAATTTGAGATGAAGCACAAGCCTATGTCCGTCTTCAACTTCATCTCCCTTGCCGACATTGTTCTGCTCCTGCTGATTTACTTTTTGCTCACCTCTACCTATGTGGTGCAAAAAGGCATTCGGGTGAGGCTGCCAAAATCTGTAACGAGTGAAAAAACCACAGTAA
>WFZT01000133.1 GCA_015489415.1 Caldifarciminota bacterium
ATCCATGCCATGGTCTTCTCACCTGTGAAAACATCCGGAGCTGGTATGTCGATAGAAGGCCCAAGAATAGGCATAATGGTATAGGTAAACCTTCTTGTCAGTCTCTGGAGTTCACCTTCACTGAGCTCGCGCGGATCACAGATAACACCACCCTTTCCTCCACCAAATGGGATATCGATCACCGCACACTTCCAGGTCATCCATGCAGCCAGCGCAACGACCTCATCCTCTGTGACACCGGGATGAAACCTTATTCCTCCCTTGAATGGGCCTCTGAAGTCGTTGTACTGACAACGGTAACCTGTAAAAACTTTTATCTTCCCATTGTCCATTTTTACGGGAATGGACACCCTCACAACCCTTTTCGGTTGTTTCAAAATTTCAAGCAGGTCCTCGTCGAGCTGCATGATTTTTGCAGCCCTTTCCAACTGCTTCAAATACATTTCCTTTGGTGAAATAGTACTCATGTTTTCCCTCCATTTAAAAGTGCTAATAGTATAGTGGAAATTCCGTTGAACAGCTAACCTTTTTACTTTATCTTTTGAACCTTAATGGAGGAAGAAAATGGATAGAGTGTTATCCGGTAATAGACCCACAGGAAGGCTTCATATTGGTCATCTTTTCGGTGTTCTTTACAACTGGAGAGACCTGCAGGATAAATACGAGTGTTATTACGAAGTCGCAGATTGGCACGCACTCACCACCCAATGGCAGGACACATCAAAAATCAGGGACAACATCATCGACATGGTAATTGACTGGCTCTCCGCAGGAATTGACCCCGAAAAATCTGTCTTATTTGTGCAATCACATGTGAGAGAGCATGCAGAATTGCACCTTGTGCTCTCTATGCTTGTGTCACTTTCACGTCTTTTGAGGAATCCCACCTTTAAAGAATATGTTGCCGAACTAAGAATTAAGAAACAAACACCCAAAAAGAGCGTACTGAAAACCGCTATTAAAAATGCAGTTGACGTGTTTATCGAAAACGCAGTAAAGGAACTCAAAAATGGCGAGCGTGGATTCGACCTCGACTTCATCGCCTATCTTCGCTCAGAACTTCAAAAAAGCTTCCTTGAATCCTTTAAAAAAGCCCTTCAGGAAGAGGAACAGGAAGAACTGCCGTACGGTTCCCTCGTTAACTATGGGTTTCTCGGGTATCCTGTGCTCCAGGCAGCGGATATATTGATTTACAAAGCAAAATATGTACCTGTCGGAGAAGACCAGCTTCCACATCTTGAGCTCACACGTGAGCTCGCAAGGAAATTCAACTCACTTTACGGAGAGGTCTTCCCTGTTCCAGAGCCTTTAATTGCCGAAATTCCCAAGGTTCCGGGAATTGATGGTAGAAAAATGTCCAAATCTTATGGAAATGCCATTGAAATAGCAGAGCCACCTGATAGTATCCGCGAAAAGGTTTCTCGTATGTACACTGATCCGCTTAAGGTCCGAAAGGGGGACCCCGGGCATCCAGAGCAATGTCCGGTATTTACCCTTCATAAACTGTTCAACAAAGAAGAGGTGCCGGAGATCAAAGCAACCTGCGAGAAAGGACAGCTTGGCTGTGTGGCCTGCAAACGTAACCTGGCTGAAAAAATGATAACGTACCTTGAGCCCTTCCGTGAGAAGAGGGCCATGTACGAGAAAGACAAAAGCCTGGTGGTGGACATTCTGAAAGAAGGGTCAAAGAAAGCAACTGAGGTAACGAGTAAAACCTTCGCAGATGTCCGCAGAGCCATGAAACTCTGGGAATAATGTTTACCGGGCTTGTAGAAACCACCGGAAAAATCGTCTCAATCCAGAGTATTCCAGATAGTCGCAGGCTTTTAATCTCAACCGAAATTTCGAGGGAGCTCAAGAGGGGTGAATCAATCTCTGTTGACGGTGTATGTCTTACTGTGGAAGAGGCAAATTCAAAAAGTTTCAAGGTGTATCTGTCCCGTGAAACCCTTCAGGTCTCAAAATTTGGAAAGTCATTGAAGGTGGGTCAAATTGTCAATCTTGAGCGTGCCCTCAGGGCTGGAGACCGCCTTGGTGGCCATATAGTTCAGGGACATGTGGATACAGTGGCAAAATTAAGAGAGATTCGACGTCTTCGGGATTCGGTTGTGTGGAGAATCGGAGAAATTCCCCCAAAATTCATGAAATACGTGGTAAAAAAAGGGTCAATCGCCGTGGACGGGGTTTCGTTAACGGTAAATGAGCTTGAGCCTGATGGTTTCACAGTCCAGCTTATACCAGAGACTCTTAAGGTAACGAATTTTGATTTAAAAAGAGTCGGAGACCCACTGAACATCGAATTTGACATCATTGGTAAGTACGTAGAAAGACTCCTGCAGTCACACACCAAATATTAACCTTTTGAACAGATCCGGAATTGCCGTGAATTGCCTCCTCAACTTTTTCTCTTTTTGTGTTTGCGCGAGTGAACAAAGTACGCCTGGTTTAATCTCTATCCCATAAACATGCAGCGAGAGGGATACCTACTAAATTTTCAAGGCTATCTTGATAGACACTTCCCTCTCCGATTGCCTTGCAAGCGGGAGAGGGGGACTCACAAATTCTTTGATTGAAGTTTTCAGTTGTAGCCCCTCACCTTGCCTCTCCCCGCAGAGAATTTATGCGGAGAGAGGAAGTTTCTGGATGTGAGGCTAAATGATTGGATTTACAATCTAAGTCCGAAGGCCAAAGGAATTGGCGTAGAAAACACACGGAACACAAGATAGAACTTTCCTGACAAGCGGAGCTTGTGGTCCTCCCATGCAACAGAGCGACAGAGAACTCCCCCCACAGGCAAAGCCAGTGGGGCAAAAAATCTTTGCCCTCCCCCGTGCTTCGCGCGGGGGAGGGTAAAGATTTTTTGCCCCACAGGCTTTGCCTGTGGGGGGAGTTCTCTGTCGCTCTGTTGCATGGGAGGACCACAAGCTCTGCTTGTTAGGAATGTTCTTCCTTGTGTTTCCTATGACAATTAGCTTGACCTTC
>WFZT01000134.1 GCA_015489415.1 Caldifarciminota bacterium
ATGCATACAAAAACACTTATGACAGAGGCGTGCGGATAATAAAGCTTGATCCTGAGCTACCGGCTGGAGTTTACTTCCTGAAAGCGGAGATTGGCGGAAAGGTGTTCACCAGAAAAATTACGATTATCGGTTAAAAAAGAAGGCGTGGCCTGAAAGGCCACGCCCAGATGCTGCTTTTGGGGCGGGGCCTTGTGCCCCGCTCTTTTATTTTAAAGCCATAGCCATATTTTTGTGATACTTCTCGATGCCTTGACAGGAATACAGGGGGGGGGGGTATAATTTGTCCCGTAAGGTTAAAGGTGGAGGTTGTTGATGCTATATGGTGATATAGAAAGAGCTTCGGATGTTGCATGTTCCTCGATCCTGCCTGTGGTAACACGGTCTGACCTGCTCCTTCCCGTTGTGCTATACTTCTCGTGGACACTTTCACGGAGGTGAGACCATGCAACTTGTGATTATCTCGTTGCTTTCGTTCGTTGCAGCAAATGCCACGTTGGATAAGAGTGGACACATGATGTATGTGGAATATTCCATCAGTGAGCCCACCAAAGATCAGGGTGTCGTCTATGTCGATATCCTTTTCCATTACAAAGGCGAGACTTACAAAGTTGCGCGCCACAGATATCCTGAACCGATAACCTCGATAGTCGATACATTTCCATGGGTTTCAAAGGACAAATGGGAAGGTGGCGACCTTGAGGTGGTTGCGAGGAAGGCAGATGGGAGTGTTGAGAGGGGTTATATTTCGGAGAGCTCAATAGAAGTAAGGGATTTAGGTTATCAAGTGCCGAAGTTTGAGCATAAGGTGAATGGTGCGCTTGTGAAGGTGAACAATGGACCTGATCCCTATGCGTGGAGGATGTTGGGATACGATCCAGGTCATACAGGGTATTATCCATTTCATTTGTATCCACCGCTGGATTCATTGTGGATGTATGACTGGTCAGGGGCGGGCACATGGACAACGGATATAAGTGGGGCGGCAGGTCAGGGAATGATATTCATCCCGGAGGCGCCGTGGGGATGGAACAAGATAGAAGCGAGGGACATTGAGACAGGAGAGATTATCTGGGAGAGATATGTGACAGCGAATGCGATGACCTCGGCTTTATGTATAGGTGATTCAATTTTGTTTGTGGGGTCAGTAATAGGATTTACCCCCTGGCAGGATACGACATTTTATGCCCTTGACCCTTTTACAGGGGAGTTGAAGTGGGGGAAGGTTTTCAAGACAGTCCAAAATTCTCCCATTGTAATAGACAGTTTAGTTTATGTTCCAAGTTTTGGGCTTTCCACAATTTTTTGTCTAAATTACAATGGAGATTCATTATGGTCATCATGGGCTGGATTTCCCAGTCCTGCAATTGAGGATGGTGTGGTGTTTCACACAGCACCAGACAGTGTATTAAATGCCCGTAATTATCTAACAGGTGAGTTAATATGGGACTTTGCAATTAGTGGGGAATTAGTGACTTTAATGGCTTATGAAGGAGAAATTATATTCTCACCTTTTAATGAACCTCTTTATGCTCTGAACGTAACTAATGGTCAATCCATATGGATAAATTGGGATTATCCATCAGTAAACTGTGACCCACCACAAGCACGGTTTGAAAGAATTTTTATTGAAGGTGGTCATTTTGTTGATGATACTACAATAATCTCTCACCTCTATTTCATCAATTTGATTGATGGTGCTACTATCTGGGATTCTATATTCCTTCCAATCCCTGGTGCATGGGGCGGCGGAGTCACAAGGTTGTTAATCACGCAGGACAGTTTATTATGGTATTCTAAAACAGACGCCTTATATTTGCTGAGAGTTGAGGATCATTCAATATTTTTCTTTATGCCTTTCCCATCTGGTCCTGTTCTATTTCCAAGCAGTAGTTTTCCCATTTTCTACAAAAACTATTTCATCTACGCCCATGAAGACTTTCTTGTGGTTTATAGGGCAGATACTGTGGATACCTCTGGGCAGGACACCCTTGCAGATTTTCAGGTTTACCTTCTTTATACAGATGGAGATCCAGTTCTGAGATTGAATATACCCGATGAGGGACAGATAAATTTAAAACTGTTTTCCATCGCTGGCAGAGAGGTATGGGAAAAGCAGGCGTATTTTGAAA
>WFZT01000135.1 GCA_015489415.1 Caldifarciminota bacterium
TTTGGGTAGGGAGTGGAAGTGCATAGAGAGGATTTTATGAATATATTTTGAGAAGAATGAATAGTCATGCATGTCTATATTGTTACACATTTTATGAGGACTGTCAAGTAGTAATACATAATTTTTTCAAAATTCGTGGGTGAGGTCAGGGAGACAGGTGGGGGAATTCTTCGAATACGCTTACCATCGTATTTAAAAGTCATGGGAATTTTGGCGAAATTACTTAATTTGTATTAAGTTAAGCCTACGCTCGATGGGTTCACATCCGATTACCAATATCGATCTGGAACAAATTGGGGAATTCATGGTCTAACTATTCGTTCTCAAACAAGGAGGTGATCATGCATCTATTAGTGGTACTCGCCCTGCTGGGTAGCATGTGGTACAAGACGTACGATGTGGATATACCGGGGCATACAGGTAGAATCGCGGTCCGGATGTATGTTCCAACTGTCCCAAGATATATTGACGGCTCGCCCGTGGTTGTCGCTGTTCAGGGAGGTTTTTCTTCCTCAGGATTTCAAAATCCCTTAGACCTTTACCACACATTCGGGATAACTTTCATAACCTTCCTCTTCCCGGGCGGAATTGACCCTTCAAGCGGTAGAACCTCGGATGGGACTTACGATGCAAGGGGACCAAACTGTCTTGTTGCCCTTTACGATGTTTTGAGATTTGCCCATGGAGACCTCTCAGACACAGGTGGCCGAAAGATAACTGATATTGCTGAATTTCCTGTTGATACGTCAGTTTTAGGCATGGTAGCTTTCTCCAACGGAGGGAATCTAACAGTGAATGTGCTCGATTTCTGGGGCGATTCCCTTGGCTTTGTTGATTATTTAGTAAACTGGGAGAGTCCCACGTCGAGCCAGATTATTCTCTCCGAGCTTGGAGGAAGGGATTGCGATTCCGCCCGGGATGGAAATGGTAACGGTTTTTTCAATGACGATCGACTTAATCCCTACTATTCAGCCTATGGAGACACTTCATGCACAGTTGATTACTCCCGATTGAGGTATGATCCGTCTTTTCCGCCTGATTCTGCTGTTTTTCTTGACGGAAACGGCAACGATTCCCTTGATTTGATTCATACTCCATGCACGTGGGAAGACGTAAACAACAATGGAGTCATTGACTACGGCGAAGATTTCAGATTATCGAGGTTTCATTACCCGGGGATGGGCAAATGGTTTTATTCGCGCGAGGCAACCTATGCTCTTGCTTCGATCCTGCCATCCTGGCCCTCTATTATCGCAACTCCTGTTGAAGCAGACACATTCTGGTGGTGGAGAGAAGCGGTTATGCATTTTGACAATGCCGCATCCAGAGTTCCCGGAATTAAGGTTATGCTTATTTTCAGTGAAGATGACCACGTGCAGGCAACACTTGATAAGGCCCATATTCATCAGGCATACAACGGATGGAGACGCAACGGAATCTGGGTACGTTTAAATCCCGATGAGGAATACACCCGAAATGTTCATCTTCCCGGTCCTCCCGGTGGTCCTGATAATCCTGCCAATTCAGCCCCGGCAAACTGGAATCTTATAAATTCCTGGGCTGTCCCTGAAGTTTATAACAGCCTGGCTTTTGCCGTAGCCGGTGTGGCTGAGATGTGCGACCGAGTAAAATTCAACGTATGGGCCAATGACCTTTCGAGTGTTCTCGCGCCTGCAAAACCAGTTTTAAACTTTAACTTCGGTGTGCACATCGAAGAAGTTCCAAAGTACTTTAAAGGCTTTTATCTTAATGAATACGCTGACAGGTATGAAGTTTTTGCGGAGACCCTTCAAAATCACGGTGCAGTCCTTGCCAATCAGTTTGACTGGGTACTTATCGAGGCCCTCGAGCACTATAGACCGGGCTTTCTCGCCAATCTTGAGGCAATGGGGCACGAGGTCACACCTCACGCGCATGAAACCGTTTATTCTTTGAGAGAGGTTAAAATCCTTTTAGACGAGGCCGGAGTTTCAAATCCCAATGATGGGAACGGGCATTTCATGGCATCATACTGGCCTGATTACCTCGCACGTCACGTGGGTACACCTCACGCAAGCTACAATAAACTTGTTTACACGTCCCATAGTATGACCAACAGGCTTGTTCCCTGGAGACCTTACGTGGACACTCTTTCAAGAAGATGGCTCACGCATGATTCCACCGGGCCCCTTGTTTTTGTCTGTAACTACGGTATTCCAGGGGATATAATCCATCATGATTTGCTTACAACAGGATTACTTCTTACTGCATCAAAGGCCAACGCTGATCGAGTTAATTCACGGAGTTGCTTTATCCACCACATTCAGGATAAAGATTCTATCCCTGCACTCACTGATAGTGCGAGCGTGGCATTGAGCATTATTGACTCCCTTGTGGCACGTGGAGTAATTCAGTGGGCCACCATGGACGATATTTACAATCAGTATTTATCATGGGAATCCTCGCATCCGGGAGTTAATCCACTCACAGATACGTTCACAGTAACACCTCCGGATACCACCCATTACACCATACCACCGGGATGGACTTATTTCACAGAATGGAGCGATACCACTGCCGGAATTCCAGTATTGCCCAACAATGTAATAACAAGCCTTGCTTTAGATAGAGATGGGAAATTATGGGTTGGCACACTCGGAGGATTGGCAATATTTGATGGGCATGTGTGGAGATGGATTACGCCTGATCACTCAACGCTCCCAGCGTGGTATATCAGAACGATAACGCCTCAGGATTCTGTTGTGTGGGTGGGAACAGACTATGCAGGCCTTGTTAAAATGACCTTGAATGGCCATGTGATACGGGTTTACGATACAACTGGTCGCACACTCCCATCTGTGGGAATTCATGCGATTTTCGTAGCCCACGATTCGTCTCTCTGGGTCGGAATGTTTCACGGTGGTGTGGCCGTGCTCCGCCACGGCACATGGAGCTACTATACCACAGCAGATGGACTCCCTGATGACGATGTATTTTCTATAACTGAGTTGAATGACACGATTTATGTGGGAACAAGCGGTGGTGGAGTTGCCTATTTTGATGGCACAAGGTATCACTCACTGCCGACAATAGGGAGAGGCGGAATTGGTGGTAAATACGTCCATGCATTGACCGTGCACAATGGAAGGCTTTACGCCGGAACTTACGGATATGGCGTGGCTGAATGGAATGGTTCCTGGAATTTGATTGGTCCTGATACCACGTCCATGAATCCTCTTGGAGCAATTTATCCCCACGGTATTAAATTTGTTGGAGATACACTTTTTGCAGCAACGTATAATGGGGCAATATGGAAATTGCCACCTTCCGGTCCGTCTGATATGTTTTACATTCCTGCAAACGGCAATGCCACTGAAAATCCTTACACATTCGTGTTTGACTCGGTGAGGAACATTCTATGGGTCGGAACACTCAGAGGCGTTAAAGCCTTTAACCCTTCGATATCTGTAGAGGAAAACAGCTCAATCTCAGAGCCGGAACTTATCGTGACATATAAAGGTATAAGAACTTACCTGCCACGGACAGATGATGCAGTGATTGAGATTTTTGATATCTCAGGGCGCAGGGTATGGAATGAAAGGATAAATGGAGAGGGCTGGCATACGGTGTCCATTCCCCAGAGTTTGAGTGCAGGTGTGTATCTGGTGAGGATGAGAGCCGGGAGGGTTAAGACAACCGGTAAATTTGTGAAGGTAAGATAATCTTTTGTGAGGGGGGATTTGGGGTGTTGAAGGGGCGGCAGCGCGAAGCGCTGCCGCCCCCCAATTTTTATTCGGAATAACCGCGCGAATGTGAGTGTACTTATCCAAATTTAACCAAGCCAGGATTTATGTGAACTTGTTCGAAAATTCCCCCCTCCTATCCTCCCCCCACGCACAAAGTGCGTGGGGGGAGGAACAAGGTGGGGGGTAAATTTTTCCTCAAAAATCAAAGAATTTGAGATTTTTTTGAACAGGTTCGATTTATGTCGATAGAAGACGGCGGAAATCCTTCCAAATTCAATTGATCTTGAATTTCCAGCCATCCTCATGAGTACGCTCAAAATGTTATATTTCTCCATTCACATACAAAGTGTGTGATGGATTTCTTTCGAAAATTTGAATAATCTGGGTTTTTGCCAGACTCTTATATTCATGAGCCCATTCAAAATGTTACCCCACACTCTTCCATAATCATTGACATTGCCAGAGGGGGACTTTAGAATTGTTCAAAATTAAAAGGACGTAAAAAGGAGGTAAATGATGGACCCAAAAATTAATGATGCTTTGAATGGACAGATAAAAGAGGAATTTTACTCATCGTATCTGTACCTATCCATGGCCGCTTATCTTGAGAGTCTTGGACTCAAAGGATTTGCACACTGGATGGAGATGCAGGCCAAAGAAGAGCTTGGTCATGCAATGAAAATCTACAAGTTTGTCGTGGATAGAGGCGGAAGAGTAAGACTGTTTGATATTCAGCAGCCGCCCGTAGAATGGGAATCTCCCCTGAATGCCTTTGAAGAGGCCCTGAAGCACGAACAGTATATCACATCAAAGATAAACGGTCTGATGAGCCTTGCAAGAGAAGCAGGTGACTATGCAACGGAGATATTCCTGCAGTGGTTCGTTACCGAGCAGATTGAGGAAGAAGCGAGTGTAGGTGAGATTGTTGAAAAGCTGAAGCTTGTGAAGGATTCACCCAATGGGCTCTTTATGATTGATAGAG
>WFZT01000136.1 GCA_015489415.1 Caldifarciminota bacterium
GTGGTTCCTTCTACTGCAACTGTAAGCGGAAACGACCTTACTGTGACCTACAGAACCAGCCACTTTACCTACTGGATTATCATTGACCCCGACGAATAAACCTATAAAACCACCTGGGTGGTCTAGTCATGGAAGCTGTCATGAAGGATATCAATTGGAACGACGAAATAGGAATTCTGGGGCGAGATAAGGACCTAATCATTTGGATATATGATTCCCTGAGTTCAGCATGGGGATTAAGCTCTAATCATCAATCCAGCACCGGAGGCATAAACAGTACGATATTTGACAAAGAGGCTCTGGATATATTTAAGGAGGAGATGAAATTATGAAAGGGGTGTAAAATATGTATAAAGACGGAAATATAGGATTTCATATAACAGAACTGTACAAAAAAGCGCTCGAGATAATCCCATTTGACAAGCAGGTAGAGTTATCTGTAGAAACGGCTGAGATATTCCTGAGCATAGGCGAAATTCGAAAAGCAGAAGAAACTGTGCAAAAAATTGTATCTAGTAGTGAATTTCCTAAACTCCCGGCTAATTTAAGATATACGGTATTCAACAAATTATTCAAAATTTACTATAAGTCAGGGAATTACGTAAAAGCTGAAGATACTCTGAAGAAACTACTCGAGATTTCAAAAGATATTAAGGATGAAAACCTATTATGCAATATCTATGTAAAATTTGGTAATGTTTACGCCCGAAAACGCGACTTTGAAAAAGCCAAAGAGTTTTACACCAAAGCTGTTGAGATAGGAGAGCAAACGGATGGTGCAAGAAGATGTTTGGCCTCCGCCTACAACAACATTGCTGTGTACTATATTTTAGTTAACAACGATTCCGACCGCGCATTGATATATTTCCAGAAAGCTCTATCACTATATGAGTCCGAATCCAACAATATAAGTATTATTGCCCGAATAATTCTGAACCTTGGTAACCTATTTAAAACCAAAGGATACTACGAAAAAGCCCAAGACTATTATCAAAGAGCACACTCATTCGCAATTAAACACCATCTATTAGACATATTGGCCAATGTCTACCACGAGAAATCCGAAATATTTTTTGCAATAGAGGAATACGAACTTAGCGAAATATTTATAAAGAAAGCGCTTGAGCTTCATAAAGCACTGAATGGGCGAGAAGGTGATTATAGAGCAGGTCAGGCATTCGAATTACTTGCGAAAATTGAGGAGAAAAAGGGTGGTAGCATCGAGAGAATCCGGGAATATGTCCACGAAGCAATTGGCTATTATACCAAAAGCGAGTCGTGGGACGATGCAATAAAACTATATGATTTTCTTGGAGACGTCGCTTATAAGCGGGGAGTTTACTCTATATCTAAAGAATCATACGAGAATGGACTAATATTCGCCCAAAAATACGGTATTGAGGAGTATAAACAAAAATTACAAGATAAGTTGAGACTTTTATGAAAGTTAATTCGGATGATGCGATAGAGCACTGTTACAAGAACACTGAAGGCAAAAGTGAAGGTGAACTCGTGCGCTGCTTGGAAAAGGAGGTAAAGAGTGCGGAGCGATCTGGAGATAGAGAGAAGGAACTCGGAATACTCCTGAAAATAGCTAATATATTGATTCAACGGGGTGAAATTAGGAAATCAGTGAGTTACATAGAGACTGTTCGAAACAGAATTGAGAACTTAAAAGATGGCGAGTATAAAGCGAGAATGTGCTTGCGGTTAGGTAGATTATATCAAGAAATTGAACGGTACGATAAAGCGCTCTTCTTTTACAGAGAAGCTGAGAACCTGCTAACTCCCTATGACTCCAAGAACATTGAAGCCAATAAGTTACTAATAAATATAAAAAATAACAAAGCTGTGATATTTCTATTTCAAGGAAACGTTGAAGAAGCCATAAGGCAGTTAGAGGGGGTGGTTTTAATTTATGAAAACTCTACATTTAAAACCGTTAAAGAAACCAAAATATATATATCCGCATTGGCAAACCTCGGCAATATCTATCACGAACTAAACAACTCCAACAAAGCCTTATATTACTTCGAGAAAGCAAAAGAAAAACTTTCAGATTTAGTAATCTCTAACAAGGACGTAATTGGTAAAAAGGTCGCCTTTGGGGTCTATATAAACCTATCCCACCTTTACGTTCACGAAAGAAAATTGGAATCTGCCAAAAGGCTGTTAAAATTGGCGAGAAAGAATTTCCCACCTAATTACAGATTATCTAAAATTCATTATCTAATCGTACTATCAAAATTCTGGATGGAAAAAGGTAATTATGATCATGCAGTTAAAATTCTACAAAAAGCTCAAAAGCTCGGGAATGAAACCAAACACGAATACGTAGAAGGTCTCATTCTAAATGAATTAGGTATATTTTATAAAACCATCGGGGATTATCAAAATGCTCTAATCAATCTCATTAAAGCGAGAAATTTCTTCCAGAAAATAAAATTCTATAAAGCACGCGTAAAAAATACAATTGACGAGATCGAAGGTAATTTCATAAAAATTGCTTCGCAGTGGGGGGCAAAGGTTGAGCTTAAGGATCCGTATACGCTCGGACATTCTGCGAGGACCACCTACTATGCATTTCTTATCGGTAAAAGACTACTGGATGATGAGCTCTCACTTAAGGGGCTTTTAATAGGAGGCTTCCTCCACGACATAGGCAAACTCAAAATCGACGATAAAATCCTTTTGAAACGCGGAAAATTGACTCCGGAAGAAAGAAAAGAGATCGAAAAACACCCTGTTTACGCAATTGAGCAGCTTAAAAATATCGAATTCCCTTGGAAAAATGTGAAGGACTGCATTCTGTACCATCATGAAAAGTATAATGGGACAGGATATCCTGAAGGTTTAAAAGGAGAGCAAATACCATTGTGTGCAAGAATTATAGCTGTGGCCGACGTTTTCGATGCCCTCACCACTGATAGACCTTACCGTTCAGCACTTTCCTGGCAGGAGGCTCTGAGTTTCATTCAGGAAAACAAAGGAAAATATTTTGACCCAGTTGTAGTAGATACCTTTGCAGAAATCCTTGAGAAACTTGATAAAAGCCTCATAAGCACCCAACACACAAAACACATGGTTGAAGAGCTATGGAGATTTTTCGCTTAAGTAAGAGAGAAGAGTATACCTCTTCATCGGTTTGACGTTCTTTACTGCTATTTGGATTGCCCTGGGGTGGGCGAAGAGGGTTAAAACCCTCTTCGCCCTTGTTATTGCTGTATAAAACCAATTCCTGTGTAAAAACACATAGTGTGAGAGACTCATCACCAGTAGAGCAACATCAAATTCTGACCCCTGAGCCTTATGGACTGTTAACGCATATGCATGATCTGTCTCATCCCTCAATTCCTCAAAGGTGTATTCTATAAATCTTTCGCCATCTCCGTCTTCAAATCTGACAATGGCCATCCCATTCTCTTTGTCTATGGAATAGATCTCACCAATTTCACCATTGAAAACCACTCTTTCATAGTCATTTACAATCTGTATAATGCGATCACCCTCACGAAAGACTCGCTCCCCAATTTGCACCTCTACTTTATCACTCGCTGGAGGATTCAAAAGCCCCTGGGCAATAAAGTTTAAATTCTTCGTTCCCAAAATACCCCGTCTCTGCGGGGTAATGAGCTGAATTTGATTACCAAAATAAACTATCGCCCTCTTCAGAGGCTCTACAAAATCCTCATTTTTCTCAAAATACTTCACAATAAAATCCTCATTGTTGACGATCTCGGGTAGTTTCCCTTCACGAATATTTCTCGCATTCAGTGCAATTGAAGAGCCTGGACCCTGACGATAGACATGTTTAAGAGTAACAGAAGGAAATTCCATATTAAGAAGGTCTGTCAGAAGATTCCCCGGTCCTATACTCGGTAGCTGGGCCGGGTCTCCAACAAGCACAACCCTCGCGTGGAAAGGAAGCGCACTTAGCAACCTGTAAAACAAAGGCATTGAAACCATCGAAACCTCGTCTACTAAAACCGCATCCACACTCAAAGGATTATCAGCGTTAAACTCATACCTCTCGCCATTAAATTTTAGAAGTCTATGAATGGTCTTTGCCTTGCGACCCGTGAGTTCATGCAACCTCTTCGCGGCCTTACCTGTTGGTGCACAAATTTCATATCTAAATCCAAGCTCATCCCATAAATCAAGAATGATTTTTGATAAAAGACTCTTACCTGTACCCGCATATCCCGTAATGAGAGAAAAGTTATAAAAGTAAGGCAGAATTGCCCCCTCAATCTGTTCCGTTGAGAGTGATACTCCGTATCTCTCCCTTGCCAGAGCTGCCACCTTTTCCCGCACTCTGGCCATATCGTCATCCGTCGGTGGCGATTCTGTTTCTTTAAACAATTCCAACCTCTGGAAAATATAATTTGCCATTGAATAGAAAGATTTAAGGGCGATAATGTTGCCTTCCAGAAATATTTTTCCATTTTTTGCAAGCTCTGCGATAGCTCGGTCAACGAGTTCGTAATTCTCAATCTTCAAATTCCTCATTGATTCGAAAAAAGTATCCATTGGTAGGTACGTGTGACCACTTTCTGCTGCCTGCTCGAGCACGTATATCACTGCGGCCCTGATGCGTCTTGGATCTTCGGGCTTCACTCCAATTTGCTGAGCAAGATTGTCTGCCTTTTTAAAACCTATACCCCAGATTTCCGTAAGAACGTATGGATTCTCCTCAAGAATCTCCTTTGTTTTATCTCCATACTCCTTATAAATCTTAAGGGCCATCTTTGGGGTTATTCCGAGGCCGGTGAGATATGAGAGGGCCCTTCCTGAAAATCTGTGAACTTCCCACGAGGATTTAATGAGATTCAGCGTCTTTTCACCTATACCCGGCACTTCTTTTAGCCTATCAGGATCATAGTCAAGAATCTCGATGAGTTTTTTTACCCCAAATTGCCTAACAAGCTGATTGGCCTTCTTAAACCCCAATCCTTTAATAAAGCCCGCAAGAAAATTGACAAAACCCGCCTCCGAATCTGGCATGGTTACTTCATAAGAGTTGGCAAAGAAATAAGGGCCGTATTTCCTGCTATTTTTCCATTCCCCTTTGAAGATATATTCAGTATCCAGGGCAACTTCATCAAAAAAACCAGCTACTCTAACATACCCTTTGTTAGTCTTAACATCTAAAACTGTGTAACCATCGGGGGATTTGTAAATCACATAAACCACTTTGCCTCTTAACGCTTCCATCGGGTTCAAAAATACAGAATGCCAGAAAGAATGGCAACCCTCGACATATCAACGGCGATTGATTAATATTTTACCATTATCGCAAGGAGTAAAGAGATGGCTCTGATTAGAAACTATAAAGAGGTACTCGAGCA
>WFZT01000137.1 GCA_015489415.1 Caldifarciminota bacterium
AGGGATTGTATGCGAGGATTCCCCCTAAAATAACGAGTAACGTGCCTGCCCACAAGACCTGAATCAGAGGCTCAACCATAACGTGGAAATATGCGACCTTACCTCTCTTCTCCCAGCCGGAGAGGGAAATATAAAGATCGCCATGAATAGAAGGATAGATATCTACCTCCGAGCTCGGCTCATTTTCCCAATTAACATAAAACCTTTTCTGAGGCTTCAATGTATCCACGAGTTTGCCCTTGGAGTTATAGACTTTTACCACTGCCTGAACAATTTGCGCGTTCGGGATGTTGTATGAAAACAGGTCGGTGTATTCCAGTGTGAAATTCTTCACCCTGTGCTTTTCACCGCGCGCCACCTTAAAATCGTCCTGATGCAGGTAATAGCCAGAGCCTATGATGCCCAGTGCCGTGAGGGCTATACCAAGGTGGACAACATATCCTCCGTACTTTCTCGGGTTTAGCATGAACATCTTCCAGATGGACTTGAAAATATTTCTGTCCCTCCTGAGGCGAGTTTTGAGATCAGACCAGAAATCTTCAAGCGTGGACAGAAGCATGAAAGTGGTGAGAATATACATAACAAGGGGGAGTACATCGTGAGCACCGAGGAACCAGTAAACCACACCAAGCGCAAGGCTTATGCCAGCCGGAATTAAAACGCCCCTCATGAGATGCTTTGAACGAGCCCTTCTCCAGCCAAGATGAATACAGATTCCCATCAGAATCAGAATCACTGCAAAGAAAGGCAGAGAAGACTGATTGTAAAAGCTGGTTTTTACTGTTATCTCTTTTCCGGTGAAAATTTTTGTAAAAAGCGGTATCGTGGTTCCAACAAACACCACAAAGGCAAGGGCAAAGAATACCCAGTTTGTGAGGTAAATAAAGCCCTCGCGAGAAAACAGGTCAGAAATTTTCCTCTGGGATTGGAGCAGATTATTTCTCTTGATAATGAGGTAAACAAGGAGGATAGTAAGTCCCACCATGTATATCAGGAAGAAGTTCCCAAGTGGACTCTGAGCAAAGGCGTGAACTGACGAGATAATTCCACTTCTTGAGATATAGGTTCCAAAAATCGCAGTAATGTATGTGAGGAATATCAGTATGATGGACCATCTTTTTAGAATGTTGCCCCTCTCCTGTGCAATTATTGAGTGCAGGAAAGCGGTACCGAGAAGCCAGGGGATGAGGGAGGAGTTCTCGACAGGGTCCCAGCCCCAGTATCCACCCCATCCAAGCTCAATATATGACCATCTTGCCCCGAAGAATATGCCAGTTGTCAGGAAAATCCATGCAAGAAGTGACCATTTCCTTACTCTGATGATCCATTCTTCGTCTATTTTACCTGTGAAAAGAGCGGCAAAGGCGTAAGAGAATGGGATTGCGTATCCAACATAACCGAGATAAAGTGTAGGAGGATGGATTATCATCCAGATGTTCTGCAGGAGTGGATTCATGCCCACACCATCAGCAGGTGTAAATTCCATTTTCTTCAAAGGATTTGAGAAAAATGAGAGGATGAGAAGCAGAAAGAGAAATGTGAATGACAGTATCATGTAGGCATAGCTGTTGAAGTCTGAAATATCGCCTTTATTTTCGAGAATTACAATGATGGTGAAGAGCCCGAGTAGCCATATCCAGAGAACAAGGGAGCCAGATTGCCCGGCCCATAGAGCTGTGATTTTGTAAAACAGTGGCAATTCACTATTTGTGTAATGAGCAACGTATTCCACGCTAAAATCGGAAGTGATAAGGACATAAAGTAGTGAAATCATGACGAGGGTTAGGAGTCCGAAGATAACGTAGAGCCCGCGAAGGGCTGAAAGTCTGAAGGCATAGTCCTTTTTAGCCAGACCGACTATAAAGAACAGGGATGAAAGGATGGATATTAAAAAAGCTATGTAAATTGAATATTGTCCAATTTCAGCCATCGGGAGAGAATTATACTTATTCTACAATTTCCATGTCAAGCTGAAATTGAATGATTTTTAATTAATATTTTGTAAACCTCAAACCCATCGTGTAGCTGAGCAATTCTGAAAGGGTTGGTATGGGAAACATATTCTTTAATTTCTTCATAAGCAGAGGAAGAGAAGACAGGTGAGAGTTTACTCAGGAAATTATGATGATTTCAAATTTTTAGAAAAAGTTGGATACCGGGCATCCCGGTCATACGTCATATTAAACATCCTTTTGGTGAGCTTGTTCGAAAATTCCCTTCTCCCATCCTCCCCCCACGCACAAAGTGCGTGGGGGGAAATAAGGGGGGCAAATTTTTCATTAAAGGTTTTGAAATTTTTTGAATGGGCTCTCCTTTTTATTGGTTTCCCCTAAAGAG
>WFZT01000138.1 GCA_015489415.1 Caldifarciminota bacterium
ACAACAGGGCCAGAATTTACATTCAGCTCGCAGAGTTGAGAGAGGAATTTGGTGATAGGTACATGGCAAAATTCTATCTAAAAAAGGCCTTTGAATCCGCCTCCTCAGAGAGTATGAAGAAAAAGATATCCGGGATGTTGACAAAGTATCCATGAGATGTGGGTTATTTACGCGCTGCTATCAGCTTTCGGATGGGCGACATCAGATGCCTTTGTAAAAGCGGCTTACAGGCATTGCTCCCTTAATGAATACTTCGTGGTATGGATAAGATACCTCTTTGCCCTCCCCTTTGTACTCATCCCATTTCTAAAAGTACCTATTCCCCACCTCGATAAGACTTTCTTTCTCTGGCATCTGGTATGGATTCCTCTGGAAACAGCCGCTCTATTCCTTTACGTAAAAGCGATCTCCATTTCAGATATCTCCATGGCTCTGCCTTTCCTGTCTCTCACCCCTCTATTTCTCATTGTTAATGGATACATAATCATCGGTGAAAGGGTTTCCCTGATTGCCGGAGCGGGGATTTTGCTCATCGTGGCAGGCTCGTATGTGATGGGAATACGGAATCTGAAGAAAGGGATTTTTGCTCCCCTGAAGCTTACATTTAGAAATCGCGGGGTTCAGCTCGTGATTTTGGTTGCCTTTTTATACAGCATAACGTCCATTAGCGGAAAGATGCTCGTGCTGCATTCGAGTCCGGTGTTCTTCAGCTTTTATTACACCATCGTAATGAATCTCGTGCTCCTTGGGCCCGGGATTGTTGGCATGAAGAAGAGCCAGTGGAAAAATTGCCGGCTACAGCTCGTGGGAGCGGGATTTTTCTATGCCTTAATGACCATCTTCCACATGACAGCCATTAGACTAACCCTCGTAAGTTATATGATTTCTGTTAAGAGACTTTCGGCTATTTTCAGCGTTTTTTATGGCTGGATGCTATTTAAAGAAAAGGATATCCTGCCAAGAATGTCTGGCAGCGTGTTGATGGTTCTTGGCGCAATCCTGATAACTTTAGGTTCATGAAAAGGAAAAACCTCTTCGTCATCTCGGGTACAGTATTTTTGCTGCTCATGAGCTTGAGCTCGTGGCTCTATTTGCTGCCACTATTTTTAAAGCAACTTAGGGCAAATGACCGCATGGTAGGGGTCTCGTACACCCTTTTTACCCTCGGTGGAACTGGATTTCAGATTTTTGGCGGTTTCTTTGCAGATAGATGGGGACGAAAGCCGGCGATTGTTATCCCAACCTATGTGGCATCGTTTCTGATATTTTCGATGTCTCTTGCAAAGGTCTGGTGGTTTGTGACTCTGGTTTACGCACTTACTGCAATATTTTCTTCACTCCAATGGCCGGCATTTCTCTCCCTTGTCGGTGAATCCTGCATTGACCGAGAGAAGGCGTTCTCGATTTTTGAACTTTCGGTTGCCGGGGGATTTGCAACAGGCCCACTCGTGGGATTCTTTTTACTAAAATTTCTAAATATTCGCGAGCTTATGATGCTTACAGCCGCCATTTATCTGCTGTCAGCACTGATCCGCCATTTTATTCTCGATGAGACACTAAAGATGAAGAAACGAGGGAGCCTGGATTTTACAGGGATTTTCAGCCGAAATGTCTTGATCTTCCTATCAGGTTCAATATTTCTTTATCTTCTCTTTTCCATCACCATCAATGGGCCATTTATCACACTCCACATGAAAAGTCTCGGTTTGATCGAGAGGCGGATTAACCTGCTGATTTCCTATTCCACTCTTTTCTCACTACTGGTTTCCATTGCAGCTACAAGGATACTGAAAAGCGAAAATCTTGTAAGATTCTTCATTACCGCCATGCTGGTTCACAGCACCACTATTTTCATCTGGTCACATTTGATGCCGGGCACACTCAATACACTCCTTCTTATGATATCTTTTGGTGCGGTCCAGCTCATTTTTATCGCTTACAATACGATAGTCACTTCCCTTTCTCCGCAATCAAAGAGGGCAAGCACCATAGGCACGATAGGCACTATAAATGGACTTGTGTCATCAGGCGGTCCTTACATTGGAATGCTGATCAAAGTCAGCTATGGGATACATGCGACCTTCATGCTGGGGATATTGTTCTCACTCATAAGCTCATTTTTTGTGAGCAAAATCCCCTATCCGAATACAACGTCCAGATAAAGCATGATAACCACACCGATAATGGTACCAAATGTCGCGTATCTCTCGTGTCCCTTTCGGTGGGTTTCAGGGACGATTTCATCACTTATAACGTAGAGCATGGCACCTGCTGCAAATCCCATGGCGTAGGGGATTATCACCTTTACCTGATTAACTGCCCACGCTCCAAGCATGGCAAGTGGTATCTCCACGAGTCCTGAGCGAATACCCGTATAAACTGCATAAAATCCCCTGCTATATCCCGCACTTACAGCGGAGAGCGAGACAGAAAATCCCTCTGGAATGTTCTGGATTCCGATGGCAATCATGAGAACAATGGCATCCCTTATCCTATCTGCCCCAAAGGCTACACCCACGGCCAGCCCTTCGGGCATGTTGTGAAGGGTAATAGCGATTATGAAAAGCCAGACGGCTTTTACTCTTTCCGGATGGATTCCCTCAGTACCAATAATATTGTGCATGTGCGGAATAAGATGGTCAGATAGGTCAAGAAAGAAGGAGCCTATGAGGATACCGATTAAAACGGGCACAATTCCTCCCATTTCCGCACCCGGTATGATGAGACTTGTAAAGCTTGCTGCGAGCATTACACCTGCAGCAAAGCCCAGTGATGCATCCATGAATCGGTCTGAGGGTTTACGGAAAAACATCACAAGCAGGGCACCGAATGTGTTGAACAGGGTTGTTGTAAGGCCACCCCAGAACCCTAGCCAGATAGCCTTATCACCAGAAAGATGTACAAATAGATTAACAAGCGAATCAACCATGACATTTTATAATATAGCAAACCCCACATATTGACTATAAATGGGAGATTCACTTAGAGGATATTTTCGAAAACACATCAAATTCTTCCAATCCTGAGGTTCCCCTTCCCATTCTCTTCCTCACGCACTTTCGTGAGTTGGGAAGAAGGAAAGTAGGGAGGTTCCTCTTCAAATTCTCATACTCTGAGATTTTCTGAACACGTTCGTGAATGACATGATTTCACAGTTGAGGGGCTTTAAAATTAAATGGGAACAAAAATAAATTTGGATAAAAATTCCAAGGGGCAAAAGATGGGCGGATATAAGTATGATGTATTTATTTCGTACAGCTCGAAAGACAGTGACTGGGTGAGAAATGAACTACTCCCAGCACTTAGGAGAGCTGGCCTGCGTGTCTGTATTGATTTTCGTGATTTCAAGGCTGGTGCGCCCGGTGTGAAAGAGATGGAACGATGTATAGAGAAAAGCCGGAAGACCGTGCTTGTGCTTACCCCAGCCTACCTGAAAAGTGACTGGACTGAGTTTGAATCTCTCATGTTACAAACCCTGGACCCGGCCAACCAGAAGCGCCGACTGATTCCCATGCTCAAGGAGCGATGCAATCTACCACTACGTTTAAAATATCTAACGTATTTAAATTTTGTTGATCCCTATGACTGGAATCTGGAGTGGCAGAAGTTGCTCAAAGCTCTGGGAGCTCCTAATCCATCTGCTTCTCCACCTGCTAAGCCAGATTCAAACAATGACTCTGACACAGGGAATACTTTCTCATGGTTCCTTCCTCATCCCTATCCTCTACCTGACCACTTCACCGGCAGGGGGAATGAGCGGAAGATGTTAAATGAATGGCTTAATGAGGATGATAAACACAATATCTTAGTATTGCGCGCACTTGGGGGATTTGGAAAGAGTGCTCTGGTATGGTACTGGCTGAAGAATGACGTTGATATGACCAAATGGCCGCAAATAGTCTGGTGGAGTTTTTATGACCAGCGTGAGTTTGAATCTTTTCTGAAAGCCACCCTGAAATATCTCGGTATGGAGGAGGTAGATGCCCTGCCCTCGCAACAGGTGGAGGCTTTATTGAATCGCCTGCGTGAACCAGGCGTCCTGCTTGTCTTGGATGGCTTTGAGCGGGCACTCCGGGCGTATAATACAATGATGGCTCCCTATCTTGGCGATGAAAGTGTAAGTTCCGATGAGGAGGAGCATGCCCGCCAGCGAGATTGTATAAGTCTTTCCGCTGAGGATTTCCTCAGAAAAGTTGCCACCTATCCTCATCTGAGTGGAAAAGTACTGATTACTACACGTCTTCGACCACGCATCCTGGAATCGCCTCATGGTGATGACCTTCTTGCCAACTGCCGGGAAGTCGAATTGGAGGGTTTGTCCCCTGATGATGCTGTAGCCTATTTCCGTGCCCGTGGTATTCGCGGCAATCGAGCTGAGATGGAAGTCGTGGCTGAACGTTATGGTTATCACCCTCTCAGTCTGGCTCTGCTGGCAGGATTGATTTTGAAGGACCCACGAAAACCGGGAGATATAACCGTTGCAGAGGGGCTCGATGTGACAGGTGACCTCAAGCAGCGCCAGCACCACGTGCTCCAGCGGGCCTACGAAAGCCTGCCCCCCGACCGCCAACGCCTGCTGGGGGTCATCGCCTGCTTCCGCGGGCCGGTGGAGTACGATGCCCTGCAGGCCGTGGCCGGGGAGGAGGTTGACCTGGACGCCGCCCTGCGCGACCTGGTCGCCCGCGGCCTGGTGCACTACGACCCCGCCCGTGGGCGCTACGACCTGCACCCCATCGTGCGCCGTTATGCCTACGACCGCCTGACCGGGGACGAGCGCACCGCCGCCCACGCCCGCCTGCGGGACTACTTCGCCGCCGTGCCCCCGCCCCAGCGGGTACAGACCTTAGACGACCTGACCCCGGTGATTGAACTGTACCACCACACCGTGCGGGCCGGGCGGTACGACGAAGCGTTTGAGTTGCTCCAAGCACGGCTCGTCCCCACGCCTCTTTACTACCAATTCGGCGCCTACCAACTCATCATCGAACTCCTGCGCGCCCTGTTCCCCGACGGGGAGGACAGGCCGCCGCGGCTGAAGTCAGAGCGCGCCCAGTCGTGGGCAGCGAATGAACTGGCAAACTCCTATAGTCTTTCCGGTCAACCGGCCCGTGCCATTCCTTTGTTGCAAATATCAGCGCGCCTTGACGAAAATGCAAATGACAAGAAAAACCTCGCCATCGGCCTGGGGAACCTGGCCGACGACCAGATGAAAATCGGCGCGCTGCGGGCCGCGGAGGCCAACCTGAGCCGCCGCATCGCCCTCTGCCGCGAGATCGAGGATGCGTTCGACGAGGCCATCGGCCACCAGGAACTGGGGCGGCTGCTGGCCTACCGCGGCCGCTGGACCGAGGCGGAAGCGGAACTGGACGCCGCGCTGGGGATGTTCGAGAAGCAAAAGGAGGTGCAATCCCAGGGCATCGTCTGGGCCTACCGAGCCCTGCGGGCGTTGCTCATGGCGCGGGAGCGCTTTTCCAAGAAGCGGGCCAACGAAGCCCTGCGCGCCGCCCGCCGCGCCCTGGAACTGGCTGACGAGGACGCCCGTACCACTTACCCCGTAGAGCGCGACTATGTGCGCGCCCACTGGCTTTTGGGCGCGGCTTACCGCCTCAACGGCGACCTGCCCGCGGCCGAGCGCCACCTGAACGAGGCCCTGCGCCGCTGCCGAGCCATCAACATGGTAGATCATGAGGCCAACATTTTATTGGCCCTGGCCCGCCTGCGCCACGATCAGGGTAGAATCAAAGAGGCCCTGAATCTTGCAGAAGAGGCTCTTATCATCACTGAACGCAGTGGATATGTGCTTCAGGGCGCAGATGTGCACCTCTTCCTTGCTGAGATAGCCCTGGCTGAAGGAGATAAAGAAAAGGCCCGTGAGCATGCTCTAAAGGCCCACGAACTTGCCACCTGTGACGGCCCTCCCGACTATACTTACAAAGTGGCCTACGACGAAGCCGAAAAACTTTTAAAGATACTTGGAAAATAAGTTTTCATTCATTCCGGGATGTTTTTTAAGAGGAATCCCTCACCTGTCTTATACTCCCATGTACAGTTAGTCCTTAAACCCTGCCCCGGATTTGTGGCTTAGGCTGTTGGCATACACAATGGTGGGGCGGGAGAGCCGGAATTTTTTGATTACCCGAAATGGGTCAACATACTCCACATCAGCCCTACCCAGTTTTTCAAGCTTCTCGAGGTCGAGTTTCCATTCATCTCCTTTAAAACATGCCGAATATACTCCTCCCTTGTTTATCAGTTCAAGGAAGAAATGCGATGGTCTGCCGCCCCAGGGCTCAAAATTTCCATAGGACAGCTCAATCAAAAATCCTGCCCTTGACAGCAAACTGTTTGTCACAACTCCCTCATCAACTGTCTTACTCCACATCTTCCCTGGGATAATCAGGATATACTCATCATCTATGGTCTTATCTAAATGGTCAAGATAATCTCCAATCCTGAGCCTTTCCCGCTCTCCAAGCTTGGCATACTTCTCAGGATCAACATAAACCACATACCTGAAAGTTTTACCCTTTAAAACACCCACAGAAGCAGGTGAGTAAAACCATATTGTTTCCTGGGGTAATTTGCTTGATGGGTCTGTCCTGTACTTGGGAAAATGGATGGAAAAGAGTGTCAGCTGAAGTAGATACACGATGAGCTTACCCTCCCTTTCTACAATAGCAAATTCTATGTCAACAGGTTGCTTTGAGCCATTTCTCCTGTTGAGATTCTCGATGGTTTTCATTAGTTTGAGAAAGAAATCATCCAGCCTGTAGTGATTTTTGAATCCCTCGAGTGTAATATACTTCTCGCCTGTCGTTTTCTCCGTGTAAGGGTAGAGCTTACCGTCACGATAAATTGAGACCGTTTTTCTCAGCAAATCGTACTTGTGATTTTTTTCAAGATGCTCTATAACCTCTTTGTCAGGTGCACTTCTGAGACCCCCTCTATCCACAAGGTCAACCTTGTTCTGGTGGTTTTTCTCCACCTTAACCCTGTAACGTTTGCGTTCCTTTTTATCAAGGACGATCCAGACGTTATTACCTCTTTCATCAACGATTAGAACACCGAGCCCGAGTGCAAAGTATCCCACGGGGCCCTTTGTTCTCACTGAGCCGCCGGTTTCGCTTGCCACAACCACACCACTCATATGAGGCATGAAAATTTCACCAATCTTTTCACCAATAACCGACTGGATTATCACGCTCATGCTTTCCTCTTCCTCGGGCACCTGATTGTTCAGACGATAGATGATAGCCCTTTTGCTGAATGTGCTTGCCCAGACCTTCTTGACTGCTTTGATAACGTGCGAAAGTTTTGGAAAGATCGGGGTAAATTCAGATTCGTAAATTCCATGGAACATCACACGCCCCTTCCCCTCTGATATGCCAGATGAGCGGACGATTATCGGGGTGATATGGGTCTTATAAACAAACTGTATGGCTTCCTCTATTTTTCTTTCAATAAATACCGAGGGTTCGGTCGCACATATAATTTCTCTGGTTGCCTGCTCGATTTTTTGAACAAAATTATAAAAAAGCTCAGGGGACTGCTCTTTTACCGTCCTGATGAGTTTTGTGCTTCTCCATCCATGTTCATTAACAAGTTTGATCAAATAATCCTTGTCCTTCCAGCTGAATTTCCCTGACCCTTTGATTTTTTCTATCAAGGTTTCCTGAATGTAGCCTGAAATTCCCTTGAGGAACGTCTCGAAGTAGGCATGGGAGAGAATAGCTGTTCTCGGCACATACATTTCGAATCCAAACTCATCCATCAGAGGCTTTCCATAGAGGTCAATAAATTTTTTAAGCCACTGCAGGGATGCCCCTTTACCACCAATCTCGGGTGAGCCGATAATTTTTATTCTTTCATTGGATTCGGTCTCCGGCTTAAATTCAAAAAATGGGGGAAGCTTTGGGGTTGGGGGTAATTTTATCTTTGCTGGCCTCGGCTGCTTTTTCTTGTTCTTTTCATAAAATTCGTGGGCCCTTTTAAGCACTTCGTCGAAGTTGTCAATCAAATTGTAAATTCCCCGTGCGCCCCCGTAAAACTCTTTACAGGCATTTGAGAAATCTCCGGGCAGTTCTTCCTGACCCTTCTGTGTTATGAAACGGGGTAAAATGCTGATGCTAACAGGGTAAATCCATGGATAGTTGATGAGTATCTCTGTCGCAACAGCCGAGCCTGAAAATCCATCTCCAAGGTGATAGTCAAGGAGAGCAAGGCCGGTCCATTTCCCATGTTTTTTCAAAAGTTCCATTGCCTGTGGTGTATTTTCTGCCAATAGCGGAACGTATCCTTTTTTCTCAATTACCTTTTTCAGTGTACTTCGAACACTTTCATTGTCGTCAACTACGAGGATATATTTGAAATTCATGGCAAGAATTGTAAACTCAGAGACCAATTTGTTCAAATTAGCTCTGGATGGGCGCGAAGATATTTCCTCCACGCACTTTGTCCATGGAAAATAAGAAAGGTGGAGGATCCCAAAAATCACCAAAATTTTTTAAAAGGACAAATCAACTACCTGAATGGCGGGTATTCTTTCTACGTACAAAGTGCTGTTTAATCCTTTACCTGGAAACGGAGAAAAGTTTTGGTGAAAGTCTGATAATATTTATAACAGCTTTGTCATACGGTTTCGCTCTCGATGCATTTTACTACGCCCCTGTCAAATGAAAAGACGCTGACCTCGGGAGAGTTTTTGCCGTAGGCGCAGAGAAGGACATCTACAAAATCCAGATTTGTGGTTTTATAAATTTCAAGGGCAGTTATCACAATATCCTTGTCACTAATTTTTACAGTTTTAATCCTCAAAAGGTTGCTGAGAGCTTCTGAAATTTCTCCCCGTCTGACTTTGTAGAGACCAGCTAAAACATAGACTACTTCTGCAATAACCGATTGTAAAATTCGGACTCTTATTTTGCCGTCTATTGCGGCGTCAAAAAGCTCCTCAGCCTTTTTATAAAACTCTTCATGATCTGCGAGAAGGTACCTTAAGATTACGTTTGCATCAACGATTACGGTGTTTTTCTTTAAGTTCATTTTCGATGGCTTCCTTCTCCATCTTCATAACCTCATCCATTGACTTATTTTCGATCGCATATTTTTTCAGCATGCCACCAGGCTTTCTTATGGGCCTGATAACTATTTTCTCGCCCTCCATCTCTATCTGGACGATGTTTGTCCCTAACTTTTTCCGAAGAGGGGCGGGGATTGTAATCTGTCCCTTTTTTGTAATTTTTGCGATTGACATCTTACCTTCCTCCATATTCTTACTTTCTCAAAAAGTAATCCATAAGGTGATAAATATCAAGTGGCGTGGAGAGTGTGTTAGAAAATTCCCCCTCCTATCCCTGACATCACCCATGTTTTTGCTTTTCATGTATATTTATACAACGCAATCTGGGCGGGAAATTCAATTTTTCGCACTAAATCAACAATTTTTACCGGAAGGATATATTCGTTTATACCGTATAAAGAGAGTGTTCAAATATTGAGCGT
>WFZT01000139.1 GCA_015489415.1 Caldifarciminota bacterium
CCCCCCACCCGCTAAAAATAAAAAGCCTGATACGTTTCTCACTTTTTCCATTATACTGTCACTTGTACTCTTAATATCCCTAACATCAATCCTTTCCCGCATCTTCAAAAAACACCCTCTCCCACAAGTGTAGCTTGTGCCTCCAAAATTGGCAAAAATACCTCCCTCCACCGCTTGCGAAGCAAATGGGGGTCAGAGATTTTTTGATTGAAATTTGTTAGTTGTCACCCCTCACCTCAATCCTCTCCCCGCAAAGAAATTGTGCGGGGATGCGGGGAGAGGAAGTTTTTGGGCTATGAAAACCTATTCCACTATGGCTTTGCATCTCTCAAATTTGCACACACTTCAAGCCCAAATCCCCCTCCTTCCAGAGGAAGGAGGGGTTAGGGGAGAATGGTGGAAGGAAAAATAAAGTTTAGCTTAAAATCCGCATATTCAAAGAATTAAAAGCAGGAAAGAGCTGATATTCAACTTTGTGGTCTATAAATTGAAAGAATTTTAAGAGGTTGCCCCTCACCTGACCTCTTCCGTGACCTCAAAAAGCATCTCCCTCCCCCACACTCTGCGTGGGGGAGGGATCAAAGGGAGGGGGCATTCCGCTTAAAATCTATAAAAATTTAAATTGAATGCCCTCACCCCGACCCTCTCCCACTTCGTGGGAGAGAGATTCACATATTTTTGATTGAAATTTGTCAGTTGTAGCTACTTACTTTTATCCCTGCAGAGAATTGATGTGGGGAGAGGAAGTTTAGGGATACTAATTATTGAATCTTCAAGCTGAGTCTTGCTACGGTGTAGACTGAGTTTCTACAGTTATTCTTTTGTCCTTATCATCCCTGATCTTGAATACATGTAGAGAAATTCCTGGGCAAATCCTGCGTATTTGCCAAAGTAACTTCTCCAGAAGTTCCCCACAAAATCATAATCGTTTATTCCATGGGGCTTGGCACCAAGTAAATCACCATAAAGAAACCGCGTGACCCTTTTTATGTGAACATCAAGGGGAACAGCCTCAAGTTTTTCAAGGGAGAATAGTGCAACACAATCAGCAATCTTCCTGCCCACACCCTTTATTTGAAGCAAGGTTTCGATAACTTCCCGATAAGGCCGGGCAAAAAGTTTGTAAATATTCAAGTTGGCTGACTTCACCATCTCGACAACTTTGAGAATATTCTTTTTCTGATTAATGCCAAACCTCAGCTTCAAAGTGGGATTCAAAAATTGCTCCTGCTTTGAGATGAAATCATCAGGTGTAGGGAAAATCGGAAATCTTTTCCCATCAAAATCCACAACTTTACCCATCCTGAGGGAAATCTCGTTTAATTTCTGGGCAATTTTCTCAACGGAGTTCTGAGGTGAAATCATGTAGCTTATAATAGTTTCATAAGGCTCCTGCCTCAGGATCGTGAGGCCGTGAAATTTTTGAATAGCTTCCTCTATATACCTGTCCCTGCTGATTTGCTCGTAAATTCCAGATAGGTTAGTATCGAGGCGAAGATAAAATTTTAAAAATTCTTCAATTCGGAGGGTCTCACCTAATTGTGGAACAAAAACCCTGTCAGCAGGGGAGCGATAGTAGATGTATCGGTCATGAGAGAGAAGCCTTATGGGAACACCATAGACAATCCCTTCCCAGTAACCATCTTCGGAGGGAGTGCCAAATTCAAACTTGCCTGATTCATCAAATTTTCCCCATCTGAAGCACTGACCGGATGTGAAGGTGTACTCAAGGTTTACACCGGCTGTATTTGGAATTCTTCCTTTCAACTCAGGGTTTCTTTTATCCAGTCTAAATAATCTTTGTTGGCGTTAGTTATTTCGTTGGCGATTATCTCTGGTACTTCGTACGGATGCAATTCTTTTATGGTTTTCTCGAGTTGATCAAACTTTTCATCTGTTGTCTTGAGGATGATGTACCACTCGTCAGAGTGTTCAACCTTTCCCTGCCACCAGTAAAAGCTTTTTATAGGACAAGATACCTGTGCGCAGGCAGCTAACTTCATTTCAACGACGGATTTTGCAATCTCCTCTGCTTTTTCTTGTGAATCAACAGTGACAAAAATCTGCAGATATTTCATTTTTCTCACTCACTTTTCTACATTCCGTGGGGCATTTTCCCATTCTCCCCTCTTTTTGGTAAATATTTTCATTCTCGATATAATCCAAGATCACTCGGGGGCCTATTTCTCAATCCCTTCCCTTGCTATAACTCCCTTGGTGTAGTAGTGTTTGATCTCGCGCATTTCGGTGACAAGGTCAGCAGCATCGATGATTTCCTGAGGTGCATACCTGCCTGTTAGAATTAGCTCTACGTTCTCTGGCTTTTCTTTAATAAACTCAAGCACTTCGCTGAGCTCCAGGGTTTTGAGGTAGATGGAAACGTTAACCTCGTCCAGAATAATGATATCGAATTCAGCGGAAAGCATGGCTTTTCTTGCCCGTTCCAGACCCTCATGAGCAAGTCGTACATCTTCTTCTGATGGTTTGCCAACCACGAACTTCGGGGTACCGTACTGCTCCATGGTTATCCACTGGGAAAGGTATTTGTTGACTGCTTCGAGCTCACCGTATTCCTGCCCTTTCATGAACTGTCCGATATAGACCTTCATGCCCCTTCCCGCTGCTCTCAATGCAAGGCCGAGTGCAGCCGTAGTTTTACCTTTACCGTTGCCAGTATAAACCTGGATATATCCTTTTTTAAGGTGGGTCATAGGGAATTAAAGGGGCCAGGGCTGGTCACGATGATTTCTGGGACCTATGGTCCCTTCGTTGTCTCGGGGTCGTGCCCCAATCGTGCCAGCCCCGGCATATTTTTATTCTTCCCAGGTATCTATCTGGGCTTTCTGAAGTTTTCCACTGAAATCAATGTAAACTGTCTTCCACTCTGTGAAGATTTCGTAGGCAGTCCATCCACCCTCGCGATGGCCGTTTCCTGTATGCTTCACACCACCGAATGGCAGATGAGTCTCAGCTCCAATTGTAGGCGCGTTGATGTAAGTGATTCCTGCCTCAAGCTCCTCAATCGCCCTCATGGCCTCCACCACATCTCTCGTATATATAGATGATGATAAACCATAGCGGGTGTTATTTGCAACTGCAATTGCCTCTTCGAATGAGCTGACTTTAAAGACCGAAAGTACGGGACCGAAGATTTCGTCCTGAGCAATGGTCATGTCAGGTGTCACACCTGTGAAAACTGTAGGCTCGAAGAACCAGCCCTTGGCATATTCTCCCTCTGTGAGTCTGTGACCACCAAGCTCAAGGTGTGCTCCTTCCTTCTGGCCGATTTCTACATATTTCATGATCTTTTTGAGCTGGCTTTCATTGATTACCGGGCCAACCTCGACAGTCTCGTCTAATCCATATCCAATCTTTAGCTGCTTTGCCCTTTCAATAAACTTGTGCATGAACTCGTCATAAATTTTCTCGTGGAGAATGAGCCTTGATGTAGCTGTACATCTCTGCCCGGTTGTTCCATAGGCACCCCAGATTGCACCGTCAACTGCAAGATCAATGTCAGCGCTCCACATGACGATTTGTGGGTTCTTTCCACCTAATTCGAGTGAAATTTTCTTGAGCTGTTTGCCCGCGACCTCGGCGATTCTCATTCCTGTCTCAGATGAACCTGTGAATGAGATTCCAACGATGTCCGGATGGGTGATGAGTGCCTCACCAACCACACTTCCGCTTCCGTAAACGAGATTGAGTACTCCAGGGGGAAGTCCTGCATCCACGAGGGCCCGGACAAACTCATAAGCAACTGCTGGTGCGTCTGAAGGGGGTTTGAAGACCACTGTATTTCCTGCAAGAATTGCAGGGAAAATCTTCCATGAAGGCAGGGCGGAAGGGAAGTTCCATGGTGTTATGACTGCCCATACCCCCATGGGCTGTCTGAATGTCAGGGCAAACTTGTTTGGAAGCTCACTGGGGGTGTTTTGTGAAAACAGGCGTCTTCCCTCTCCAAAGGCATAGAATCCGGTATCAATAGCTTCCTGAACGTCACCTCTCGCCTCTTTTAAAACTTTACCCATCTCGCGGGTCATCAGACGGGAAATCTCTTCCTTTCTCTCGAGCAATATTTCGGCTGCACGTCTCAGAATTTCAGCTCTCTTAGGTACAGGCACCTTCTTCCATTTGGGATAGGTCTCTTTAGCGGCTCTTACTGCGTCCTCAACATCCTCTTTTGTTGAGAGAGGGAAAGTACCAACCACATCATCCCAGTTGGCGGGGTTTCTATCCTCAAATGTCTTTCCATCTTTGGAGTCCCGCCACTCTCCGTTTATATAATTTTTGTATTCTTTCGTTTCCGACATTCTACTCCTCCTTTTGCAATTAACTATAATTAATCCATGTCCAACCTGTCAACTGTCAAAAGAGCCTGTTCGAAAAAATCCTTAATCTAAGTTGCACTTTTTAAGATTCTCATAATCCCGTTAATTATCGCAAACCAGTCGTTAAATTTCCCCTCCTCCTATAATGTTTGTTGTTATTTATTATGGTTATCACCCACAATATAGAGAAAAACTTTAGAGGAGGTGGAATGAGTGGTTTTTAGATCTTTCCCCTCCTTGGGGCTTGACCCCGGTAGGAAGA
>WFZT01000140.1 GCA_015489415.1 Caldifarciminota bacterium
ATGGCGATGAGAAGGATGGAGATGGCGGGGGTGGAGAAGAGGGCACAGCGTCCAACGGAAAGTAGTGAAACAGATGTAAACATATTTTAGGCAGGCAGAAAGAGGAAAAAATTCAGATTTTGTCCAGCTTGTTAGCAGGTTAGAGAGGGGGGTAATATTGTCAAAAATCACAAAGGCAATGGAAAGCAGTGTTAAAAATATTTTACGATATCAGTAATATTAGATTTTATGACACTGTTATTATCAATCTTGACAAATATTATTGTTATCTTCCTTGGGGAAGGAGGGGTTAGGGGAGAATGGTGAAAGGAAATTAAAGGTTGACTTAAAGCCTGCACACTAAGAGATTCAAAAGTATAAAAATGGTAATACTCAACTTTGTGGTTTATGAATTGAAAATTTCTTCCCTCACCTCAATTCACTTACAAAATCCTCGTGGGCACAGCGAGTTTTCCTATGATATCATCCTAACTTACCTCTTGTAGAGTTGACCAACTCAGCGATTTATAATTTCTTTGATGAAACTCAGGGTGGTTCCAGAAAAATACTCAAAGCTCTTTGAGGAACTTAAAAGCAGGCTGGGAGAGGGTGAAATTTTGAAAAGTGGAGGTACCACCGTCTATCGAATCAGCGGATTCACAGTCAAAATCACGAAAATCAGCAAAATAAGAAAAAGCCGCGTTTTCCCCTATTTCTTCGGCCCTTCAAAGGGGTATCGCGAGTACAAAAACATAAACATTTTACGAAAAAACGGCTTTTCCACCCCACGCCCACTTTTTTACTGGGAAATCAGGGAGCACGGGATAGTGGTTGAATCTGGATTTGTGGAAGAATACTTAGAGAACCTGACCCCTGTGAGAGAAGTCCTGAAGTATAAAACTGAAGTCACGGAAATTCTCAAGATGCTTGCCGATGTGTTCCGAAAACTTCACGACAAAGGCTTTTTCATGAGAGACTTGACCTTCGGAAACTTTTTCATTCGCAATAACAAAATCGTGATGGTAGATGTTAGCCGTATGCTATATCTTCACCAGCCTGTTCCCCTCATCCTACGGCTTGAGGACCTCTCAAAGGTGGACTCAGATGGGGATGAGCTCAAGCTCCTTTTGGATTTTTACTGGCACAATGAAGGTATGGCATCATTTGCCACAAAATATATCACCTTCAGGAAAAAATTGAGAAGACAAAGGAAGAAAATAACCCACAGCCTCAGAATTTAACCCGGAAAACGAGCACAGTTTGCGCGTGGATGGGGCCAAGGGGTGCCCTGGATGCCACAAGCTCAAGCCCAATTTCACCGGCACTTTTTACAAACTTCCCCGCATCGAAAAACCTTATCCCACTCTTTCGTCCGGTTAATTTTCGCTCAAGCCTGTGCAGAAAATTTTCCCTGTAGAAGGTGAGAATGACAAACCTTTTTGATACCCTTTTGAGTTCAGAGACCGCCCTCATAGCAACATCAAAGTCAAGGTGCTGCATCAATCTGATGGACACAGTCGCATCAAAAGCCCTATCCCTGAAAGGCAGTGAAGTTATATCAGCGACGACCCCTGTAATTTCTGCCTTTTCTCGTGTCCTTTTCACCATTGCGTGGGAAATATCAGCCAACACGACCCTGTATCCCATCCTTAAAAGTGGAATTGAAAATCTCCCGAAGCCACAAGGAATATCTAAAATGGACGCACCCCGGGGAGGGGTGATAAACTTTAATATGGTCCGAAATTCGAGATAATGGACAAGTCTCTGGTCAAAGTGTCTGTATCTTGTTCGCTCGTATTTTAAAACTTCACCTAAGGTCTCCAATCAAAATATGCCGAGGATCAGCTTTGAGCCTAAAAGCCCAAAGACTGAGCCCACAACGATTGTAAGACCGATAAGAAATTTCATCCAGTCCTGTCCCTTAAGCGTGGCAACCAGCAACGGTTCCCTTGATAAATAGGCTGATGCCGCATAAAGCTCTTCACCAATCAGAGTATAGTCGCAAGCAGTGATAAAGAAAGGTAACTGAGTAACCGCATCAGTGCCGGCAATCTGCACAGCACCTGTTGCAGCTCCAGTTTCTGCAAGGATCAGCGACTCTGCATAAAACATACCCTGGAAAAAGTTGGCCGCTGGTTTCTCCCTGACCATAATTCCCGAAACAGCAGCCGCATACCCAAACTGACTGTCAGTGACATAAAAAACCTGATCAGGATCAAAGAGGTCCGGACGTCCAATTGAGGTGTAAGCCTCTTTAACAATCTCACGTGCAACCGTATAAACCACAGGATTTCTATTGGGCACAATAATTTTTGTCTCGTATTCACCCGCTTTTTTCGTAACATGGGACAGGATGTTGAGAGCGGCAATGGTCGCAACATCACTGATTGTGGATAAACCGGGCACAAAAAGGATGGGACGACCCATTTCGGTTGCCCTACCAATTGCTTCATCCACCGCTTCAATTCCGGGAATTGGCCGGAGATAGAGTTCCTTTCCCCTGCGGGCACTCTGGATGAAATAGAGCAGGATCAGCGTGTAGAGAAGCACACCGATCAAAATGTTTACCCTTCCTGTATGAAACCACTGGGGCTTTGCAATTCCTGGACCTGCAATGTCGGATTCGAGCACCCCTTCGGATGTGTAGAGGGCAATTTTGTAATAGTAGGGTACATGGTTTTTGAGTCCCATATCCTGAAATTTTGAGCTGTAGCCCGGAATTACCTTTATTTTCTCGAAAGGGCCACTTTTTGATGTGGAGCGATAAATGAGAACACTATCCACACTGGCCGTGTTGCCTGAAACCGCCCATTTCACGGTCAGCGATTTTCCCGCATCATTTGGGGTATCAAATACCTTAACACTTTGAAACTGAAGGGCCGTGATTAAAAGAAGTATCAGCATACAAACCTCCTATTTATGGGTCGTTCCGGAGCTTTTCCCATAGCTCCTTCGCCTTCTCTTTAAGGTCCTCAATCGTTCCTGTGTTCTCAATTATAAAATCAGACCGCTCCTTTTTTGAAGAGGCTGGTATCTGAAAACTTAAAATTCTCTCTGCCATATCCCTTGGATATCCTGTTCTTTTCATAAATCTCTCGATACTCATCCCCTCGGGAGTATAGACATAGACGATGTAATCGAAATAATCCTCCATGTGGTATTCAAAAATGAGCGCTCCATCCACCACCACGACCTTCGCCTTTGATTTTTTCACCAGGTCATCGATCAAATTGATAATGTGAGGCTTCACAATTGAATTTAATGCCTCAACCGACTCCCTGTCCTTAAAAGCCTTAAATGCGAGGGCCTTCCTGTTTATCTGGCCATTTTCATCTAAAATGTCATCACCAAACCTTTTGACAATCTGATCTCGAACCCTCCGGAGCACCTCGTGTCCGATGGAATCGGCATTTATCACATCTGCGCCAAACTCTTTTAAAAATTCTGCAAGTGTAGATTTGCCCGAGCCGAGGTTTCCTGTTAGACCGACTATAACTTTTTCTTTAGCCATTTTATTCTCCTCTTCAGGTATTTTTTCGATGGATCAGCCTTTAGCGCTCTTTCATACCATTTTATTGCATCCTCAGGTTTTCCAAGCTTTTCATAAATTTCACCCATGTGCTCAAAAATATCCGGGTCCTTTGCCCCGTTATCAATGGCCTTTTTCAAAAATTCATAGGCCTTCTCATAATTCCCACGCTGGAACTCAACCCACCCTTTTGAATCGAGAAAAATGGGATTGTTGGGCTCCCTTTTGAGCGCCTCATTTATGAGACTATCTGCAAAATCAAGCTTCACTCCGTACTTTGCCAGAAAATAGCCCCAGTTATTCATTATGACAGCAATCTCCGCTGTATCAGTTTTTGCAAGCTCTTTATAAATTTCCTCCATCTTATCGAGGTTTCTGGTCTGACCATAAAGATTCCCGAGGTTGAAAAGAATGTCACGATTGTTGGGGAATTTTTCTCTTGCCCTCTCAAGCAGTTTGATCGCGTCCTCTTTCTTACCGGTTTTGCTCATTACAAGCGCAAGGTCAACGTATCTCTTGGAATTTAAGGAGTCGTGCTGAAGGGCAATTTTGTAGTATTTGTGAGCAAGCCTGTAATCTCCTGTTTGCTCAAAGTAATATCCCGTCAGGGAATTGAGATACGCGCTCTCTGGAAACCTCTCTAAAGCATGATAAAGCAGCTCGCGAGCATCTCTGAACCTTTTTTCACCCAAAAGCAGGTAAGCGTAAAGTGAGATATTGTCCGGCTCAGGATTTTTGGCAATGGATTTTTTGAGGAATTTTTCCGCCATCCGGTTTTCCCCGATATTTATCAAATATCGGGCAATGTAATACTGGTCCTGTGGGTTATCAGGTTCTATGGCATAGGCCGCAAGCCTTTCGGTCAGCGCGCGCTGACGGTCTCCCGATTTTTCGCTCAAAAGGGAGATGAGTTTCCGCACCCGAGTACTCGTTGGTGCAATCCTCTCAAGCTCGTTTAAGAGCTCAAGCGCCTTTGCCGTTGAATCCATTTCCATGAGAATAATCGCCATTTTCATAGGGATGGTCAGATTTGACGGCTGAAGCATGTTGGCCTTTGAATAATGAATCAGCGCCTTCTCGTAATCTTTTTTCTTCTCGTAAATGGTGCCAAGCGAGATTTCCACCCTGAAATCGGGCTCTTCTAAGGATTTCTCCACGTCAATCAAGAGGCTCTCCGCCTTTTCATAATAACCTGCCCGCACAAGCGCGCTTCCATACTGAATAATCACGTTGGTGTCCTGAGTAGCAGGCACCAGTTTCTCGTAAAATTTTATCGCCTTTTCAAGGCTGTCCATTGCGTCATAAACATTGGCCGCAAAGTGAATTACAGCAGTGTCATTTGGGAATTTTTTAATGCATTTGCCAAGATAGGAAAATGCGAACTCGTCCTTTCCAAGGCCAATGAGTGAGCGAACCATCGTGATACATGCGCCGGGCTCACGGGTCTTTTTGTAAGCAAGTTTTGCATACTTATAGGCCTTTCGGTATTGGCCGAGATTGAGGTAATCCTTAGCGATTCTCAAAAGATATTCTGGATTTTTCTCCTTTCTGTAGCCTTCTTTTAGAACTTCGATGGCCTTTTTGTAGTTGTGCGATGATTCGTAAAAATCAGCCTCTAAGGGGTAGCTTGAAAGACTCTGTGAGTGGGCAAATCCCAGAAAGACCAGAAAAATTAGTAGCCTTTTCATTTTTCAATAAGGTCAAGTAAAGCCAGTCTGGTGGCAAGGTCCTCATTTACCACCCGTGAGCGAAGGTCTGCCTCCAGCGCAACAAGCCTTCTGAAGTTTTCAAAATCCTTTGCCCTCGCAATTTTCAGATTCTTTGTAAGCTGGTTTCTGTAAACACTCGAGAGGTATGAAACCATATTGCGTGACTGGACTCCAGCGGCATTGAGGATGTCAAGCTCCTTGAGGGCACCTGCCCTGTCCTTTGCCTTCACAAGACTATAAAGCCGATAAGCGCGCGCCTCCTCGTAAGGTGTCACAACACTCAGAATATCCTCTAAAGTCAGGATTTTTTTCTCGCCGATGTAAAGGATAATCTTCTTAAGCTCATTATCAATCTCGCGGAGCCTTCTTGGCAAGATGCTAATGAGCGTATCGAGGGTTTTCTCATCAAACTTTATCTCCTCTTCGGTCAGCTTTTTCCTGACCCATCGCCGGATGACGCCCTGGTCGAGCAGTGAAAATTCAACCACGAAGATTCTGTCCAATTTCTCCATCTTCTTGAGGCACACTCTTTTTTCTGCCTCACAGATGATTATGAGTGGAGATGATGTCCGCCAGATGCCGGCCTGAACAAGCTCTGCCAGGGGTTTAAATTTCTCAGCCTTTTTTAGAACGACAAATTTTCTCGAGGTGTCAAACAATCCTGTCTCCTGAACGCTTCGGATGATATCGTCCTTTTTTGCCTCATCCCCAAAGTAAAGGAGCTTCGTGTTACAGCCCGCTGCCTGAGCAATACGGGTGATGGCAGTATCCATCAAATAATCTTCTTCCCCGTAGAAGTAATAAACGGGCATTCTGAGGCTCTGGGGGGATTTCGTAAACTGTTTAAGGAATTCGTATCCGTCCATCAGGAGAGTTTCTCTTCTAAAAGTTTTTTCACAATACCTGCATTGGCCTTTCCACGGGTCTTTTTCATCACCTGGCCAATGAGAAAGCCGAGGACACCGGTTTTGCCCTTCTTATATTTCTCAACAATGTCAGGATTTTCGCTGATTACCTCATTGACGACTTTTTCAAGGAAATCCTCATCGCGAACCTGCTTTAATCCCTCTTTTTCAACTATTGTTGATGCACTCTCACCTGTTTCCTGCATCTTCCTGAATACATCTTTGGCAATATTGAGGGTGATTTCTTCCTTTAAAACCAGTGAGAGAAGCTCAGCGATATCCGATGGCTTAAACTTAAATTCTTTGATGGTTTTGCCTGTCTCGTGCAGGTATCTAAGGATTTCCGTGCTCATCCAGTTGGCAGCAAGCTTTACCGCATCACCTGCCTTACCTGCCATTTTTTGCAACTTATCCACGAGGGATTCAAAGTAATCGGCAACATCTTTTTCGTGTGTCAAAACAAGTATCTGAGACTTCTTGAGGCCGTAAGTTTTCTCAAACCTCTCTTCCTTCTCCCAGGGGAGCTCAGGCAGGTCGCTCAGGGCATCGTCAATAAATTTCTGGTCAATGTAAACGGGCATCAGGTCAGGCTCGGGGAAATAGCGATAATCGTGGGCCTCTTCCTTCACACGCATAGTACGGGTTTCCCGGGCCCCTTCGTCCCATAGACGAGTTTCCTGAACTATCTGCTCGCCATTTTTCAGGGCCTCAATCTGCCTTTTTGCCTCGTAGGTCAGTGCATCTTCAACAGCTTTGAAAGAATTGAGATTTTTCAGCTCGACCTTCGTGCCAAGGGATTCCTGGCCTTTTGGCCTCACGGAAATGTTACTATCCACGCGAAGCTCGCCCTTTTCCATGTCACAGTTTGAGATTCCAAGATACCTGAGGGTCTGCTTTAGCCTTTCAAGGAACATCCTTGCCTCTTTTGGACTTCTCATATCCGGTCGCGTGACTATTTCAAGAAGTGGGATACCAGCGCGGTTGAAGTCAAGAAGCACATTTCCATCCTCTGTGTGAATGGACTTTGCTGCCTCATCCTCAATATTCATGCGTTCAATCCTCACGCTTCTTGTTTCACCATCCACATCAAACTCCACAACGCCCTCAGTGGCAATGGAGCGGGTGTATTGCGTGATCTGATAGCCTTTGGGAAGGTCCGGATAAAAGTAGTTCTTGCGGTAAAACTCCGATTCCGGGTGAATTTTTGCGTTGAATGCGTGGGCAACCTTTACAGCAAGCCGGAAGGCTTCTTCGTTGACAACAGGAAGTGCACCTGGCAGCCCGAGACATACCGGGCAGACTACAGTATTGGGCTCTTCTCCATACGTGTTTGGACACGAGCAGAAGAGCTTTGTTTTTGTATTTAGCTGAACGTGAATTTCAAGACCTATGACTGTTTCGAATTCTCCATTCACAGTGATTGACTTTAAAGCCGTTTATGTCAGGTTGTCAATATCTGACTTATGGCTTGATAATAAAGAGGAAATCAAGACCCAAAACCTGAAAGGAGAGACCATGAAAGTTAGCGAAATTGTATCTTATCTTGACGAGTTACTCAATATCAGGAGCATCGAAGACATAAGTTTAAATGGACTACAGGTGGGAAGCGACCACGAGGTTAAGAGAGTAGCAGTTTCAGTGGATGCCTCATTAGAGGTTTTTAAAGAGGCAAAGGATGCCGACATGCTCATAGTCCACCATGGCCTTTACTGGGGTAAGCCCATTCCCATTGTTGATGCCATGTTCGAGCGGATAAAGTTTTTGATAGAAAATAACGTGGCCCTTTACGCGGCCCATCTCCCCCTTGATTTGCACCCGGAATATGGCAATAATGTCGAAGGGATAAGGCTTTTGGGAGTTGAACCCTCAGGAGAATTTGGAAACTACCACGGAATCAATATTGGATACGAGTTTGAATTCGAAAGGCCGGTTAAATTGGACGAGTTGAAGGAAAATTTTGATAAGGCTCTTGGAACAGATTCCATTCTCTGGGATTTTGGGCCGAAGGAAATCAAACGTGGATCCTATGTTTCAGGGGATGCCATTTCTCTCCTCCCCGAGGCTATTGAGAAAAAGCTGGATATCTACATCACAGGTGAGCCAAGGCACAGCTACTACTGGAATGCTTTTGAAGCAGGGATCAATGTTTTGTTTGGTGGGCACTACAAAACCGAGACCTTGGGGGTCAGGGCACTTGGAAAGCACCTTGAGGAAAAATTTGGGCTTGAGGTTTATTTCATAAACAAACCCACAGGCTTTTGAGCATGTATCCGGGTGGGAGAAATGCGTGGATTTAAGAGAATATTCTATTTAAGCCTTTTTGCAGTGGCAATGGCCTATGTTGAGGCAGCGGTGGTCGTTTATTTAAGGGAGCTTTATTACCCTGCGAATATTCTGGACATATTCCCTGCGAAGGTGTTCACCATGTTTGATTACTACATCGAGCTTGGAAGGGAGCTTGCCACGCTGGTGATGCTCTTTGCCGCTGGAATGCTTTCCACAAAGAATCTAAAGCAGGGATTGATGGGATTTCTCTATGCATGGGGAGTCTGGGATATTTTCTATTATGTCTGGCTCTATGTCACCATCGGATGGCCACGTAGCTTATTTGAATGGGATATCTTGTTCCTGATTCCTCTTCCGTGGTTTGGGCCCGTGATTACCCCGGTTTTGATTGCGATTCTCTTTGTTATCGTGCCGGGAATTATCCTGATGAAAGATTCGGAGCCGACTTTTTCGCCCAAAGCAGTTGCAACAATTTTGATAGGTGGGCTTTTTGACCTGTACGCATTTCTCGAAATTTCCATCAATACGGTGAGGATTGAGGGGAAAGAGGGATTTATTGGCCTTGTGCCGCAGAAGTTCAACTGGCCTGTGTACCTGATCGGTTTGATGCTGATGGCCTATGGATTTTATGCATTGCTTGAGAAGAAAAAGAGGAAGAAAAAGCGTGCGAAACAGTCTTCTTAATTTGATCATAGGGCTCATCTGGTTTCCGCTGTGGGGATTTCACTTTTACAGGTGGTACTATGTCAAGGGAATGCTATTTGAAGGGATTCTTGAGCTAATTGTGCTTTTGCCCCTTGGAGTTGCTTTTCTCTATGATTGGTTTAAGTTTGGCATGAGAAAGCTTCCCAATTTCCTTGAGCAGAAAACCTGGAATTTCGGGGATTACAGTTTCTGGGCTACGGGGGTGGGTGGTGTGATTTCAATTGTTCTTGCGGGAATATTTCTTGATTTTGCCGAGGACCCTGTGCTCACCGGGGCAATCGGTATAACCCTTGCCGTCATCCACACTATGCGACGCCGGGTCATCATGGGCAAACCCCCAATACCGTGAGGGAATTGTGTTTCTTGGGGGTGTGGATGGAGGTATTGGGGAAAGTTTTTGATACATGGAATTTCCTGAGAGATTTTATTTTTGAGAGACTGAGAGGGTTTTTAGCGTTAGCTTTTTTCTGCCATTTTCGGAGCGCGAGTCAAAAATTTTCAAAAATCCATTTCCTCGCAGTCAAATCCTGTCGGAGGAAAGAAATTACCCCTGAAGCCAGGAGACAAATATGCATACAAGTTCCATTTTCAGCAAATACCTTTGGAATTTATCCCTCCCCCGCGCTTTGCGCGGGGGAGGGTGTGGGAGGGGGCTTTCCGCTAAAATTCTTTAAAGATGTAAATCCTAACCCCATTCCACCCCGGCCCTCCTTTCCGGAGGGAAAGGAGGGGGCTTTTGTCAAGGACTGCTTTCCCACAAAGGAAACATGAAACTTTGACCTATAAGTAAAAGCTACTCTCTACACAAGCTTTGCTTGCGGGGCAAAAAATCTTTCCCTCCCCCGCGCTTCGCGCGGACCGGGCGGTATTCCTGAAGTTTTTGAGCTCACAGGCTCCTCTTATTGGAGAAATGGATTTTGGTGTTCCGGACGCATAAACTTGAATAGCGGAAAAAATCATCAAAATTTGAGCAAACTTTGTAGGTTCAATAATTTGAGATGATTCAAGAAATCTCCCTCTCCCCGCATATATACTTGCGGGGAGAGGGTAGGTGAGAGGTTACAACTAAAATTCATGTCCAGAGAAGTCCTAGTCACCCACCTTAATCGACCCACAAAACCGTATTCCAGGGCTTCTCTCCGTATTTCAGATATTTTATCACTGCCTCTGCTGCTATTTCGGACATCTTGTTGCGTGTCCAATACGTGGCACTTCCTATGTGAGGCAAGAGTACCACATTGTCGAGCTTTTTTAGCTCATCTGGCACCTCAGGCTCCCTCTCATACACGTCCAGTCCAGCTCCCCATATCCAGCCCTCTTTCAGAGCCTTTATCAGAGCCTTCTCATCCACCACGGGCCCACGGGCAACGTTGACTATAATCGCGTTGGACTTCATCATCTTTAATTCTCTTTCTCCAATCATGTGATAGGTTTCCCTTGTAAGTGGGGTATGGAGCGTCACATAGTCTGATTCCTTAAGTAGTTCATCAAGTCCGGAAAATTCAGCACCAAGCTCCTTTTCCTTCTCAGGTTTCCTGGTTCTGCTGTAATAAAGTACTTTCATGTCGAAGCCTTTTGCCCTCTTTGCCACGGCCTGACCGATTCGTCCAAAGCCTACAATTCCCAGTGTTCTTCCCACAAAATCCTGGCCGAGGAACAGGAATGGTCCCCAGCCTTTGAATTTACCCTCCCGAACAAATCTGTCTGCCTCCACAATGCGCCTTGCCACGGCAAACATCAGGGCCCACGTAAGATCTGCTGTTGCGTCAGTCAGGACATCAGGTGTGTTGGTCACCACAATTTTTCTTTCCTTTGCCGCCTCAAGGTCAATATTGTCATAACCCACAGCGTAGTTGGCAATAATTTTGAGCTGGGGAGCGGATTCGATTATCTCTCTGTCGAATTTCATGGAAAGAAGCGGAATAACTGCGTCAGCGTCCTTGATTAATTTCTTGAGCTCCTCTTTGCTCTGCGGGGGATTTTCAGGGATAACTACTTCAAAACCCTCATCCCTTAGAAGTTTGATTCCGGCATCTGGAATCTTTGCAGGAATAACAACCTTCATCTAAAACACTCCAAGAATTTCTCCGTCATCTGTGAGGTCAACGTTGACTGCAGCGGGAACCTTTGGAAGTCCTGGCATTGTCATTATATCACCTGTGATGGGAATGACAAATCTTGAGCCAGCGGCAAGCCTTACCTCACGGACGTTGATTTTGAATCCCGTAGGTCGCCCAAGGAGCTTCGGATTGTCGGAAAGTGAATACTGGGTTTTTGCCATACAGATGTATGCATTTCTGAACCCCATCTTTTCATAGCGTTCAAGAGCCTTGAGGGCTTTGCTTGTGTATTCCACTCCATCAGCGCCATAAATCTCTTTTGCAATACGCTCTATCTTCTCCTTAAGTGGCATGTCAATCTCATAAATGGGCCTGTAATTGGGTTTTTCGTTTTCGAGGGCATCCAGGACCTTTTCTGCCAGTTCCACTCCGCCTTCACTTCCCTTTGCCCAGACCTCTGAGAGTGCGAAGCGGACACCTTTCTTTTCTAATAATTCGCTCAATTTTTTGATCTCGGCATAGGTATCAGTGGGGAATCGGTTGATGGCAACAACTGAAGGAATGCCGAATTTTGCTATATTTTCTATATGTTTTTCCAAATTTCCAAATCCGCGCTCGAGGGCTTCCACATTTTCCTCAGCAAGCTGATCTTTTGGAACACCTCCGTGGAATTTCAACGCCCTGATTGAGGCAACAATGACTGTTACATCCGGTGAGAATCCACCGATTCTTGAAACAATGTTGAGGAATTTCTCAGCCCCAAGATCAGCTCCAAATCCAGCCTCTGTGACGGTAATTTCAGCGAGTTTTAATGAAAGTTTTGTTGCAAGGATGGAATTTGTCCCGTGGGCAATATTACCAAATGGGCCAATGTGAACAAATGCAGGTGTATTTTCAATGGTCTGAACGAGATTGGGCTTCAATGCATCCCTCAGGAGTGCTGCCATAGCTCCGTTGGCTTTGAGGTCTTTTGCAGTAATGGGCTCTCTTTTTCTCGTGTATGCGGCAATGATGTTCCCAAGCCTTTCTTTAAGGTCCCGGTAATTTAGAGAAAGGCCAAGGATTGCCATAATTTCTGATGCAGGGGTGATATCGAATCCATCTTCGCGCGGGAATCCGTTGGATACACCACCAAGTCCAACAACAATGCTCCGCAGGGCACGGTCATTCATATCAATAGCGCGTCTCCAGGCTATTCTTCGAGCATCTATGCCGAGTTCGTTGCCCTGGTGAATGTGGTTGTCAATCATCGCAGAGAGGAGGTTATGTGCAGAATTGACCGCATGAAAGTCTCCTGTGAAATGGAGATTTATGTCCTCCATGGGTAACACCTGGGAGTAACCACCGCCAGCCGCGCCGCCTTTTATACCAAAAACAGGACCGAGAGAGGGTTCTCTGAGGGTGACTATTGATTTTTTGCCGAGCCTGTTCAGAGCCATGCTCAGGCCAATTGAGGTAGTGGTTTTGCCTTCTCCTGCAGGAGTTGGATTGATGGCAGTCACAAGGATGAGTTTTCCATCCTGCTTCCCCTCCAGTTCGTCAAATATAGATAGGTTGACTTTTGCCTTATAATTTCCGTAAAGCTCCAGATATCCTTCGGATATTCCGGCTTTTTTTGCAATTTCTCTGATATCTTCTAATTTTGCCTCATGTGCAATTTCGATATCGGATTTCATAGAGCGCCTCCTTCAAGGTTTATTCACGAAAAATATAATGGAAAAACTGCATATTGTAAAATTTTATACGGTCTGGATGCTCGGGGACCGGAATCTCTGGAGTAGCAGGAAATATGGAATTTTTGAAATTTTACAGTGGAATGCCCTCTTCCGTCGATTTCCTCCGTGTAAAATGTAGGGGGAGTGTTTTTGCCGTATTGTGAAAAGAAATTTTTTCTACGTAAGCTGGTCTCGATTGTGTATCTGCATACAAAAATCAGTAATGCTTCAGTCGGACGATCTAAAATACCAGTTTTCGTTGAAGAATGGCACAAGGGCCATGATGATGCCGCTCTCGTATAGTTTTGAGCAGTTTATAACGCCCTTCGACAGGTAGCCTATTGCCCCCTGCTTTTGCTTTGAATTGTGGTCGTTTAAAAGTTCGTCCATAACATCACCCAACTCGACCCCCGAAAGGAGTTTCTCAACAATGAAATCAGGTAATGTAAACATGGGAGATGTTCCCCATCCAACACGTGAATATTTATCAACAATACAGACAGCACCAAAAGAAAACCATACACCGGAGATTTTCGAAACTCCTCCCTCAATTCCTACGAAGAAATCACCTTCTACGGAATTTTTGAGTGTCATCGCTCGGTTATAAGCACCCTTAAAAGTTTCGTCTCCAACGGGCTGGTGGGATACTCCTGATTTAACTTCTACCCCCACCACCTCAACATTCTCAAAATAATGAGAGAAAGCGTTCTTTGTGGCAAAAATCTTAACCGGATTTTTTGAGCCTACAACGACCTTCACAGAATCTTACTCATGAAGAGTTTTGTTCTTGGATGGTCTGGATTTGTAAATATTTTCGAGGCGGGTCCCTCCTCCACTATCCGGCCATCGTCCATGAAAATAACGTGAGTCGCCACTTCCCTCGCGAATCCCATCTCATGAGAAACCACAATCATGGTCATTCCTTCTTTAGCAAGGGCAATCATCACGTCCAATACCTCTTTAATCATTTCCGGATCAAGTGCGCTTGTTGGCTCATCAAAGAGCATCACTTTGGGTTTCATTGCAAGTGCTCTCGCAATGGCCACCCTTTGCTGCTGACCACCTGAAAGCTGGGAAGGGTAGCTGTTAGCCTTATCCCCGATTCCCACTTTTTCCAGTAATTCAAGAGCACGTTTTCTTACAACATCTTTGGGCTCTTTCTTTACTACTACAGGTCCAAGCATGACGTTTTCGAGGGCAGTGAGGTGCGGGAATAGATTGAAGTGCTGAAATACCATGCCAACTTCTGCGCGAATCTTATTTTTATCCACCTTTTTGTCTGCAATATCCTGACCCTCGATGTAAATATGACCTTCATCTATTTTCTCAAGAGCATTTATGCACCGCAACATGGTGCTTTTTCCAGCTCCAGAGGGTCCGACGATTACCACGACCTGACCCTTTTTTACCTCAAAGGATATTCCTTTCAAAACGTGTAGATGCCCGAATCTTTTATGAACGTTAACTACTTTTACCATTGACTCTCATCCTTCTTTCAAGATAGTGTGTGAAAACCGAAAGGGTTGTGGTCATAACGAAATAAAGCGCCGCCACTGTAAACCATACCTCAAAGGGCCTGAATATTCTTGAATTGATCTGTCTTCCCGTGAGTGTAAGCTCGGGTAGGGACATGACAGATACCAGTGATGAATCCTTGATGAGTGAAATAAACTGCCCTGCAAGGGGAGGAATCACGATTCTGAAGGCCTGTGGAAGAATGATGTGTCTCATCACCTGAAAATAGTTCATGCCAAGTGAATATGCCGCTTCCCACTGGCCCTTTGGAATACTCTGAATCCCGGCCCTGATAATTTCTGTAACGTAGGCACCCTCAAATACGGATAGTGCAAAAACTGCTGCCTGGAACGCGGTCAATCGGAAGATGGTGGCAACAAAGAAGTAAACGATGAAGATCTGTATGAGGAGAGGAGTATTTCTGATGGACTCGACATAGATACCGGCAAGGAGCCTCAGAGCGGGTTCACTTGATATCTTCATGAGTCCTGCGACGACACCGATTATGATAGCAACTATAGTGGAGACAGCAGAAACCTCAAGAGTAAGAAGTGCCGCTTTGAGGAAAACAGGCATAACTGGTGGAATGTCCTGCCAGTGCCAGTTGTATATCTGCTTGGCCTGAACAAGATAGGCACCAAGGAAAAGGATAACAAAAAATACACCAAGTATAATAAATGACCTCAGGGTAAACTTTGATTCACTAATGGTATACTACCTCCCTGTTTTTAAGGTTTTGTGTGGGGGGCGTCAGGCGAAGCCTGACGCCCCCACACAAAATTCATTAATCTTTCACCTTCTCTAACCAGGGCATATCGATAAACCACTTCTTGAAGAGCTTATCATAAGTGGTTTGCCCTGGAGGTCCGTCATGCTTGATCTGGAAAATAAACTCATTAATCCACCTTAAAAAGTCCACATCTCCCTTTCTGATTGCAAATCCGAAGTACTCGTAAGTAAATGGCTCAAGGATTGCTCTGACCTGTTTCTTATGTCTTCCAGCCCAGATAGCAAGGAACGGCTGGTCAAACACCATAAGGTCAGCCTTACCCTGTGTCACAGCCATTGCAGCTTCCACTTCTTTTTCATACCTCTTAAACTTTGCCTTCGGGAACATCTTTGTAGCGGCAAAATCACCTGTTGTCCCTGTCTGCACAGCAATTACGTAACCTGAACCATCGCCCAGGTCTTTGTAGCTTTTAATGTGAGCCGCCTTCCTCTTCAAATTGACCATGATCGCCTGACCAGTTTTGAAGTAAGGGTCAGAGAAATTAACGGCAAGAGCCCTCTTTAATGTAATCGTCATTCCGGAGGCAATGATGTCAAATTTTCCTGTATTGAGCGCAGGAATAATACCGTCCCAGTCGGTATTTACTATCTTGAGCTTAACGCCCATTTCTTTCGCCATCAGTTTTACGATATCTATATCAAAACCAATGATGCTACCATCTTTCGCCACCATTTCAAAAGGTGCGTATCCAGCATTCAATCCAACTCTGAGCTCACCCCTTTTTAGAATCTGCTCAAGGTATGAATTTCTGGCAATATCCTCAGGCGATATTGCCATCAATAGCATAGGTACAACTGCCAGTACGAGTAGCAGTTTCTTCATACTACACCTCCCTTTGGGATTTTTTGATAATTGATGAGTTTCAAGTGGATTGGAAATATCTGATTTGACATTAAAAACCCAGCCAAAGTGAATAAATTTTAATCCCCACTGAAAAATTTTGCAAACAGAGTTGTATTTATACATCAGATTACATATATAATAAAGCAATTTCTAATTCGAACAATTTCATCCCAAATTACTAATTACTCACCCTTCGTAAGAAATTCAAAAGATCTTTGAGGAGATTAGGCAAATTGTTCCAATCTATAAGTTCGTTCACAATATACCGTATGAAAGCACCGTCATCGCTGTACTTATAATCATTTTGAATTTCCTTAAATGTAGACTTGGGATTATTAAACTCGTAACCAAGCCAAGATAGCAAAAATCCTTCACAATTATTGGGAGTTAGCACAAGTGTATAATTTCCCCACAAAAGTTGAGTTGCAATGTTTTTAATTTTTGGCAAATCGATTTTTACTCTGTCCTCATCAACAATAATTAATTCACCATTAAAAAATATGCTTCTGTCATCTTGAAGTCTTACTTGTTCTTCTAATTTCGGCAAAACATTCCCCTTACTAATAAGTTTTTCAGTACGAATCCGAATCCCCGTTTTTTGTAAAATTGCCTCAATTAGAACAATATGGCACTTGTCTTCTCCAAGTATTTTTACACTTTTCAAATTAACTCCTCAACTTTCTTTGCATATTCAGGAAATTCTTTTATAATTGCCCCCTCACCTGTGTCCTGGACAAGCCACCAATACTCTCTGGGGACAGATTCCGAAATCATTGGAGAATGAGTGGCAAGGATTATCTGAATCCTGTCATCTTTAGCTTCATTTACAAGATTTTCAATCCACCAAGCGAGTCTCCCAGGGTGAAAGCCATTTTCAGGTTCGTCTATTGCAATAATCGAGGGTTGTTCAGGCAAATTTAAAAAGGATAGATACGCAAGAATGCGCAGTGTTCCATCTGAAACAGTTGCAGCAGGATGTAACCCTTTGTTGTCTTTTATTAGCAGTTTCACATTATGGATTCCTTCCAGCTCGTAAAGTTGTAGTTGAATATCCTCAACTTCGCTAACATAAACCTGAAGGCTATATAAAATCTTCTTGAATTTTTCAGGATGTGAATTCTTAAGCCACCACAAGAAGGAAGGCAGGTTCTGGCCATCTTCCTGTAATTCTTTTTTATAACGCTGTGATGGTGATTTAAGGACATCAATGTTAAGCTTAAGAATTTTTATGCCTTTCCAAATATCCATCCAATCATTGTAGTTCCCTTGATAGCTAACCATTTCTTCTGCCTGCTGATAAAATGTATATTTATCTTCTTTGTCATAAGTGCCGCTACCAAGGGTTATCCATTTACCATCTTTGGTCCAATGCAATGACATATAACCTTTGAATTCATGATTTCCATTTTGGGTGAAATTTACCTCTATTTCAATTTTATCACATCCCGTGGACACAATTGCAGCAGGATTTGTGGCATATCGATTGATTTCCTCAAGAAAGGCTTCTGGGTTCCCGATATGAGCAAGTTTTATCAATTTGAGAGCCTCAAGAATCGCAGTTTTCCCTGATGCATTAGCACCAAATATTGCGTTAAATTTTTTTACATCCTTCCATTCAAAGTTTATAAGATTTTTATAGCCCCTAACTTTTATGTTGTTGAGGCGCCAGATTTTTGGCCTTGTTTCGAGAAAATTCATTAATTCATGCTTCCATTCAGGAAGCATGAGATTGGTAAATTCAAAAAGCTGAGGGTTCTTAAAGTTTTTGGGTAATTTCCCGAAGGCTTCATCAACAAAACTTGTGGTCAGGACTTCAATACCTTCGAGATCTAAACAAATTTTTTTATCCCCTTTCTTTAAGATTTCAACAACTTTTCGGTTTAAAAGTTTACCTTTATCTCTTGTATTGGCAAATGGACTTTTTATTATCTCTTTAACCTTGATGACCTTCATTTTAAGCCCTCTTAAAAAAGAATCCTGTGCTTGTTCCTTTCCAGTATCCTTTCACCTTACCAGCAGTCTCAGCCCACGGATACGCCATGTAAAACCCATTGCCAGACCATAGCCAGAAGTTACCACCCATTTCTGTTGCAAAAGTCTTAACTCTCCATAATCCATTACCGCTGAACCTCTTTTTATCTCTTGTAACTCCTCTCTTAGCAGCCAATTGAACAGCAATAGAATCAAAAGGGACATGATAATCCTTATTTTGCGATAGACTCTCCCTTATACCAATTCCTCTGTCGCTTATGGCAACTTCTATGTTGGTTCTGTATTTTTGAGCCATTGCCACACACCATGACGATTCACCTGCATGAATTAACACATTTTCGAGTAGTTCAGATGTGGCTTCTAATATGTTTACCAGCGTGCTTTTTTCGATTTCATTTTCAAACACTACTTTCAAATTTTTCATAAATTTATCCATGTCTTCTTTCGATTTTATCAGAGAAAGTTCTACAAATCTACCTTCCGGAGGATTCCGCCTTTGCTGAAAGTTAAACTCAATTCCTGAAATTTTGTCAAAGTTCATTCGTTTCAGGTAACCCAAAAGTTCACTACTTTGTGGCAAAATTACTTTAGGCTTATGTTCTCTTTTCTCATAGAGAAAGGTGGCCAGTGGAACAAGTGCTGAAGGGTATATAAAGTGCACATCTCTAATATTGATTTCCTTTATTAATCCCAGATTAAAATGGGCTAAGACAAGGTCTTCAATCCTTAAATCACCTGAAAAAACCAATTTCATTTAAAAATTATAATGGCATTTTGGAAGACAAAACAATTATAGGGGGAATCTGAAACAATGAAGAAATTTTTCCAATTCTAAAAATTGTTTGTAAGCGAAATGAAATAGGCAAAATCTTCCGTACGAGTGCCCGAACACTTGACTCAACAAATGGTCCCCAAAATACTTTTGGAATGAAGAAAATTCTACTCGCAGAAGATGATTTGAAGATGGAAAAGTTGTATTCCGGAGCCCTTAAGTCTCTGGGGTACGAAGTAATCCCGGTGAGAACCCTGAAAGAACTTAAAAAACTATCACGGGATAAATATTCACTTGTACTTCTAAACAGGAATTTTGACGGCGCACACACGGATGAACTTCTCAAAAAAGGTGAGCTACAATTCGAATCTCCTGTCGTCCTGATCTCAGCAATGACAGATGCAGAAAGAGCGGCCGAGCTCATAGAAAAAGGCCTCATCCTTGACTTCTGGCACAAAGCTGAGGGACCCGAAGGACTGGTACTCGAGGTCAAAAAGATAGAGCGCGAAGTTAAGGATATTCGCCCGCAGCTAATGGAATTTTACAACGGTATATTTGACCTACCTCATATGAGTAGACGGCCTGTTAAGAGGAAAATCATCGCCTATTCCCCAAACATGGTAGACGTTCTGAGGAAAGCCATCGGATTCGCAAAGAGTAAGAATCTCAACGTTCTCATTGTAGGAGAACCGGGCACGGGCAGAAGCGCTCTCGCTGACTATCTTGTTGAACAAATGGAGGGCAAACCAGAAACCATCAAAATCCCGCCGGGACAGTGGGGGATGCTTTCCGAAATAGAAGAGACACGTATTAAAGTAGGCTATGGCCAGGAAGCTGAAAAGACCGAGGAAATAGTTGTCATTATTGATGGAATTGAAGAAATGCCACGTGACGAGCAGGTTTACATCCTGGGGCTTGCTAAAGAGGGTGTCGCAAGGTTTGTTAGCATTGCCAGCACTAACATCTTCAGAAAACTTAAAGAAGGCTCATTTTCACAGGAGCTTTATCAATACATATCCGGTGGACTTCTCATGATTCCTCCCCTCAGGGAGAGATTGAAAGAAGAAATAGCCCTTCTTATTGAGCATTTTCTGCGCCTTGAGGAGCATGAGAGGAAGCTAAAATTGGGATTGTCGGAAGAGGCTTACAGGATTCTCACGTCTTATCCGTGGCCCGGCAATGTGGTAGAATTGAGACTAAAGCTCAAGAGTTCAATTGCCACACTGTTACCCGGAAGGAATATTATTCAATCCATCAATCTTCCACAGGAGATAATGCAGTTTGTCCAGCAGGGCAACGATGTTGTATTCAACAAGTTTCTTCAGAGTTTCATAACTTCCATTGACTACGCAAGTATCAGCTATGATCAGATCGAGAAATGGGCCTTTAACTTGAAGTATACTCTTTTAAAACTCATCATCGAACAGGCGGGATACAATTTGGAGCTTGTGAAAAAGTTTTTGAAGACCAACAAAAATATCGAAAAAGACGAGGTAGTGGCGAAAATTCTTGCGGAGAAAGATGAGAAAAGATAGGGGGATGACTTTACTCGAGCTGGTTATTGCCATTTCAATAATCGCAATTCTGATAGCTCTCGCCATCAATCAATACCAGAAATACCTTTACCGTGCAAGATCTGTTGAGGCCATTATAAATCTTGACAGTATCAGGAACCTTGAGGAAGTCTATTCTGCTGAGCATGGCTTCTACATTCTAACCGACAGAGTTCCCGATGAGCCCCCACATCCCTGGGCTGTGGAATGGAGTGATCCTCGAGGGGAGTTTGCAACCATTGGGTTTATTCCCGAGGGGAAAGTATTCTACAGGTACAAAGTTTCTCGATATTTCTCAAACGACCTCAAAAAAGAATTTTTCACGGGGACGTTTGACTCCACCTTAGCCAGAGACGGTATAATTGATATAATGATTGTAGCTGCAGGAGACCTTGATGGTGATGGGGAGATAAATGGTAAGATTGATGTAAACAACTACTCGTATTATGGCACAACAGATGAAAATACAAAAATAATAGGGCCTCAGTATGATGACTTCTGAAATTATAAAAACAGAAAATCTGACCAAAGTATATTACAGGAGTTCGGTAGGTAAAAAGCAGGAGATTGAGGCCGTTAAGGACCTAAATCTCCTTGTAAACAGAGGCGAAATATTCGGCTTTCTGGGACCGAATGGAGCCGGGAAAAGTACAACGATAAAGATGCTGATGAACCTGATTCTTCCGACAAGTGGCAAGGCTTTTCTTTTTGGTCAACCTGTGAGCCAGACCTCCGTTCGGGCAGGAGTTGGATTTCTCCCCGAAAATCCCTATTTCTACGATTATCTATCGGCTGAAGAATTCCTGAAATTGAACGCTGATCTCTTTGATATCCCTGGCAAGGAGGCGAAAAAGAGAATCGGAGAGCTATTAGAGTTTGTTGGACTCACTAATTTCAGGAAGACAAAACTAAAGAAATTCTCCAAAGGAATGCTTCAGAGAATCGGTCTGGCTCAGGCACTGATAAACGATCCAGAGCTCATTGTTCTGGATGAGCCGACATCTGGACTCGATCCCATAGGCAGGAAGATGGTACTGGACCTCATAAAAACCCTTGGTGAACGTGGCAAAACGGTCTTTTTTAGCACCCACATATTAAACGACGTGGAATCGGTTTGTAACAGAGTGGGAATCATTATTAAAGGTCGATTGAGAAAGACTGGAAACATAAAGGACCTGCTTGAGATTGAGGATAAATACAGGGTGGTAGTTGAGGGTGTGATCCCAGAAGATTTCAGGAATTTCGAGGTAAACCAAGAAGACGGACAACTGATTTTAACCGGGCTAACCGAAAAGGAGTTAAGGGATTTACTGAGTGCTCTTTTATCCAGCAGTGATGTAAAGATTCTGGAGATTTCTAAAGAAAGAAAGACACTGGAGCAGGTATTTCTGGAGGAAGTTGAAAAAGTAAAAAGAGAGGAAGGGTATGAAGCGGATTAAAACACTTGCCTTTGGAACATTTAAAGAAGGTGTAAGAAGTAAACAATTCTTGAGTGTGGCGGTGTTTGCTGTCCTGATGCTTTTATCGGCTCTGGTGATGAGCGAGATGTCCTTCGCTGAAAGAAAGAAAATCGTTGAAGATGTTGGACTTTCCTTCATGACCCTCTTTGGCTTGCTGGTTACACTTTACGTTGGAATGGAGCTGATTTACAAGGAGATAGACAGAAGGACTATCTACATTATCCTTTCAAAGCCTGTCTCAAGACGCTCCTTTATTGTGGGGAAATACTTTGGACTTCTGTTGCTTATCTTTACGCATCTGTTGCTGATGATTGTAACGCTTTCGGTGCTATTCTTTTTCTATGTAGGGAGCTTTGAGGTCCATCTTTTTAAGGCTGTTTACATGATTTTCCTGGAGCTCTCAATAATTGCCGCTATCACAGTATTTTTCTCAAGCTTTACAACACCGGCGGTGGCAGCGTTCTCTGCACTTTCATTTTACATTATCGGATATTCCACGTCCATCATAAACGCATACCTTGCCAAACAGGCAGGAATATTTAAACTCCTGATGGGCATTGTATTTGGCATCTTTCCAAAACTTGGCTATCTTGACATAAAGATGGAAGTGGTTCACAAGCTCCCGATACAGGGCAGCCGATTTTTGTACGGGACTCTTTACTCTGTAGCCTATATTTTTGTGGTTATTGTTCTTTCCATTCTGGTCTTTGACCGGAGGGAGTTTAAGTGAGACGCGGGATACTATTGCTGCTCGTCATTTTTGGCATTGCAGTCGTCGCCTTCTCGACCGAGAAACTTTCAGATATTTACAAAAAACGACCTCCGCTTGAATCAGTCAGGTATGTCCCAAAACCTTCACTTCTAAAGGCAGTTTCACTTGAATATAAGCCCCTTGTAGCCGATTTTTTCTGGATGAAAGTTACCCTTCTTTATGGTGAGCCTAATTTCAGAAAAAAAGCTACACCGGAAGACTGGGACTATATTCAAAAAACCGTTGAGCTTGTAACCGAGCTTGACCCATATTTCTTCATTCCCTATTACTTCGCAGGGATCGTTTTGCCTATGGAGGCCAACAGAGATCAGCCTGCCATCAAAATTCTCAAAAAGGGGATGAAGTATCTAAAAAAGGAGTGGAGAATTCCATTTCTTATTGGATTCACTTATTACTACTATGAACACGAGTATCTTGAAGCTGCGAAATACTTTGAAAAGGCAAGCAAGCTTCCGGGAGCTCCGGAGTATTTACCAAAGCTGGCTGCAAGACTTAGATACGAGGCCGGGGATATCAGGGATGCAATAGCATTTTTACTCACAATCTACAACAATACAGACAACCTGGAACTAAAGAAATCTCTTGCTATGAGGATCAAGGCACTGGAGGATATTCTTTATCTCACACAGGCAGTAAATTTATACAAGAAACGTTTCGGTCATCCACCTAAAAACCTTGAAGATCTTGTAAAAGTGGGCATAATAAGAGCAATACCGAGAGACCCTTATGGTGGTCATTACTATTACGACAAAAAAGATGGCAAGGTAAAAACAACATCAAATTTCAGACCGGTGGCAAAGAATGGCAAAAAGCAAAGTTAAATTTGAATACTCAGCTGGCGGTGTGGTTTTCAGAGTTACGGAAGATGGAAGAATTCAGGTTCTCCTCGTTGCCGTGAAAAATGGAACTGTATGGACGATTCCCAAAGGGTTGATAGAGAAGGGAGAATCAAAGGAGAGCACGGCTTTGAGAGAGGTGAAAGAAGAGGGTGGAGTGGATGGCGAGATTGTGGATTTTATTGACAAAGTCGAATACTGGTATATATGGCCAGATGAGACCGGTGAGAAGATCAAACGCCATAAAACTGTTTACTATTACCTCATTAAATACAAAAGTGGCGATCCTGCCATGCACGACTACGAGGTTGATGAGGCAAGGTGGTTTGATATCGATGAGGCAATCAAAATTGCAAAGTATTCGTCTGACAGGAAAATCCTCAAAAAAGCCAAAGAGTTAATAGAGAAACACATAAATCAATAGAGGTCATGGTCCGGTTTGTAACCATAGGAATGCCTTTAGCCCTTTTTATCTGGTTTTCCATTGCCTACTTTTTGAAGATTGACCTCGATAACCCTGGGTTGCCCTTGTTTTAGTAGACGCAAATACCCTGCTATGGTTTGCAATTTCTCTTTATGGTATCAGGAAAAGTTATGGATTTCATATACTAAAATTTCATGAGCCTGTAAAAACGCTTATTTATGCTTTGATCATAGCGATTTTAATAGGTGTATTGAACTTTATTTCCGACTTCTGGAAAAGCTCTTGATACTCTTACCTGCGCCCATATTCTTCACTCATTGTATTTGTCTCCTTTTTTTTAATTGGTTCTATTCTCGAAGAGGCGATCTGGAGAGCTTACGTTCTGAGGGGATTGGAATTTTGATTGTCTGGACTTCTTATATCTTTGCTATTTCTCGGGCTTCATCACATATCCTTAAGTATAAAAAACTTTGTCTATGCTACACTGACCGGAATCATTCTGGGATATGTTTACATGGAGACCTCCTTATTCTGGGCAGTTGCACTTGGACACGTCCTCTACAACCTCGCCTTTATGCAAATATCCAGCAAACTCTTCTCTATCATATTCAATCGATGAATGAGACACCCTGTAAGGCAGTGCTCTCTAAAGGGCAAAAAGATGGATGTGAGCTGAACAAATGTCACAGTCGTCGAAAACCCATGTTTCGCAAATTCCATCAAGGATACAAAACCTCTTCAGAAATTTCCAGACTGCAAATTCGATAAACAATAATTGCTTAAATTAATCGAGCTACCTTTGTTAACCTACCCTTTAGGTTCGCTTTTCCCAAAATCAACGAACTTATATTGGTTTCAACTTTCATCATCTTGCAGATATACGAGCACCTACCATCTTTTCGAGATTCTCATTGTGGCATAGAGTTCCTTTGAGACACTGGTGGAGCTGATCTTTGTCAATGTCGTCTGAAAGCTAAAATTAAACTTATATGGAAGTGAAACGTAGAGATTGAAATTACCAGAAATAGACCTGACACCAGCCCCATTAGTGTAATTTACACCTGCCCCTGGTTTAAACTTCCCGGCTGTGTATGAAAGGTTTAGTCCCGCGTTTTGCTGGCTCTGTTTGCCCATAACTGTCTCGAAATTGCTATGGCCCAATGTGGCCGTAAAGCTCAATGGAAATGGAAAAGAAAAAGTCTCACTCAACGACAATGTGTAGAATTTTGAGGAGTTGTGTAAAGTATCAGGAAGGTTGGACGATTGATAGCTAATCGTTAGCTGGCTCGTTATGCTCGTTGAGCCCAGATATTTTGAATAACCGATATTTGCCCCCACCAGTAGTGTAGTGTTCTCCGAAATGCTTTTCTGCTCGCTGTTATTAACGTAAAGCGTGAAATAAGGAAGACTATAAGATATGAAGCTCACATCAACATGGGTGGTTTTAAGCTCTGTTGTTACCTCCTTTGTCTGGAGTAGATTATCATGCTCCTCATGATAGGAAACCCCCAATCCGAGTCTATTATGCCAAATCCGCGTTCGCGTTTCTATGGTGTACTTGAGGAGGTCTTTTCTCGTGGAGTACAAACCAAATGAGACGAAGCCTGGGCCAATCATCGTAGCCCTGAGCTTCACCTGTGTTGCCCCTGTTTTAAAACTCGCTGTCCCTCGCGCAGCATAGTCAACATGGGTTGAGACACGAGGCTTAAACTTTTTCTCCGCCCAGTCAGGAATTCTATCATCGTGAACAAGCGGAGCGGTAACATCGCTCGTCAATTCACTAACTGCCACCTCTCCCCTTATATTCATCCTTCCTTTATAAGTGAATCCAAAGTCTGTTCCTAAAATGAAGTTTTCCATGGGCGCAACGGAGAGTGTGGATTCGACAACATTGGTATCTGGCTGAAAATATGTAAAAGGTGGGTTAATTGAAAGGGTATCATCCCACGAGTGCATGAAAGTCAGGTGAAAATGGGTGGCACTCTTCTTGCCAATCCCGACGCTGATCCCTCGTATTGCTCTCTTATACTGCGCGTTCAAAGAGTCGGTTCTGTATGCTGGACTGATTGCTCCACCGGTGTAAGAGAAATAAAAAATTCCCGGGGTATATTTGATTGTTAATCCTCTCACCCTGATTCCGGATATGGTGAACGGGGAAAACACAGGGAAGGCATCTCCAATGGTGATTCCCGGAAAAGACAGCAGGAAATTCGGAATCCCCGGAATTGCGGGAATCAGCCTCTGGGGACTGAATTTCATTGCGAATTGGTTTAGCCACTCTTTTAGTCTTTCTTTTGCGCTACCGATTGTAAAATGAAAGGAGACTGGCATTCCATAAATGTAAAATTGCGGTGAAAAATTCAATCGGAATGTTCTCACAGGAGTGGTTTTTGAACTATCAAAGAGGGTATCCACCACATACTTAACTTCAAAGTACCCAGAAGTTTTAAAAGGGCCTTTGCCGATGGTACTTATTAAAAGCAGCAATATGGGCAGTTTCATTTAAAGTCTCCTATGGGAGTTTCCCACTTTTTGCCGCTGAAGGAGCGGACCTATTTCCGCTTTTGTGCAGAGCCTGAACTTTGTACCAGTAGGTTTTCCCCTTTGTTATAAGCTTATCTTTAAAATGGTCTGACCTGATTAGTGGACTTATCTGAATGTAACCTGTGGTTGGATTTTCGCTTCTAAAGACCAAAAATCCAAGGAGAGTAGAATCGTAAGCCGGGGTCCACCTGATGATAAGGCCGTCTGATGCCGGCGTTACGCGTCTTATGTGTGGCCTTGTCGGGAATTTGAAGCTAAAGGTAAATGTCCCCACACTGGCAGAAGGAGCGCTCACATTTCCACCAACATCTGCACATCTCACCCGATAGAAGTAGTGTTCTTTCGGTTTTGCTGTTGTATCAAGAAATGAGAAAATGGTGTCCTGAGCCCAGATTGTGATAGAGGGAAGACTTTCGCATTTCACAGTTGTTGGAAACTTTAACTTTTTGCTCAGTGTATCCCAGACTGTAGTATCTGATGTATCCGCTCTCTCCACGATGAATCCGAAGAGGTCCTGAACCGGGGGTGCAACCCATTGAACGAGTATGGCTCCGTCCCTTGCCTTTAATCC
>WFZT01000141.1 GCA_015489415.1 Caldifarciminota bacterium
GAGAAAGGTGGGGGCCGCATTTTGACCTTGACAGGTTAAAAAAATGGAAATTATAATAGGTCATCCATTTGCCGAGGTGGCGGAATTGGCAGACGCGCTGGGTTCAGGACCCAGTGGAGTAAAATCCGTAGGGGTTCGAGTCCCCTCCTCGGCACTTTTATTACAATCCAAGGAGGTTCAAAATGGACGTATTTGAGAAATTGAGGGATATCATAGTGGATCAGCTTTCAGTATCTCCCGATCAGGTAAAGTTAGAGGCAAAATTCCAGGAAGACCTTGGTGCCGATTCCCTCGACGTGGTAGAGCTTGTCATGAGGATCGAAGAGGAGTTTGACATCGAAATTCCTGACGAAGATGCTGAAAAGATCCAGACAGTTGGTGATGCTGTAAGATACATCGAAGAAAAATTAAAATGAAAAAACGTGTCGTAATCACCGGTATGGGGGCAGTGACCCCCATAGGAAACAACACAAATGATTTCTGGAATGCCCTTTTAAGAGGGGACAACGGCGTCGGAATCATTCAAAGATTTGACGTCTCTGAGTTCAGTGTCAGGATTGGTGCCGAAGTAAAAAACTTTGACCCCACCGAAAAAATAGACCGTAAAGAAGCAAGGAGGATGGATAGATTTACCCAGTATGCACTTTTTGCATCCGACGAGGCGATTGAAGATTCAGAACTCCTAAAATCCGATTATGACAAGTACAGGGTGGGAATTCTAATTGCCTCAGGGATCGGGGGCATTGAAACCCTTGGGCGTGAGTTTGAGGTAATGAAGGCCAAGGGAGTCAATAGGGTAAGTCCATTCCTTGTCCCCATGATGATACCCAATATAGCTGGTGGTTGGGTTTCGATAAAATACGGTTTTAAGGGGCCGAACTTTTGCGTGGTTTCAGCCTGTGCCTCTGCAAGTCATGCAATAGGTGAATCCTACAGGATGATTCTCCGTGGTGATGCTGATGTAATGATAACTGGTGGAAGTGAGGCTCCATTTACGCCTCTTGCACTTGCAGGTTTTGCCAATATGAAGGCACTTTCTGCGAGAAACGACGAGCCAGATAAAGCTTCACGTCCCTTTGATAAAAATAGAGATGGATTTGTCATGGGCGAGGGCGCTGGCATCATTATCCTTGAAGAATACGAGCACGCGAAGAAAAGGGGAGCCAGGATTTACGCAGAAATTGTCGGATACGGTGTCTCGGCTGATGCGTACCACATCACCGCTCCAGAGCCCAATGCCGATGGGCCCTCTCTTTCCATTAAATATGCACTCGAGGAAGCTGGAGTTAAACCCGAAGAGATCGGATATATCAATGCACATGGCACATCAACACCACTCAACGACAAGGTTGAGACTCTTGCAATTAAGAAAGTTTTCGGAGACTATGCTTACAAAGTTCCCATTTCATCGACAAAATCAATGATAGGGCATCTCCTTGGAGCAGCCGGTGGCGTTGAAGCAATTGCTACAATTCTCTCCATATATCATGGTAAGATCCACAAAACAAGAAACTATGAGACGCCAGACCCCGAATGTGACCTCTATTATGTCCCCGACGGCCCAATAGAGAGGGAGATTAGATACGCCATTTCAAACTCATTTGGATTTGGAGGGCACAACGCAACTCTCCTTTTCAAGAAATTTGAAGAATAGCGTTCCATCACCTTTTATTCTCGGCTGTTTTTCGTTGACATAGCTTGTTTTTTGAAATATAATGCCGTTACAAATGTAAAGGAGGAAATCAATGAAGTGGATACTTGGGATTATTGATACCATTCTTGCTGTAATCCTTGTCTACATACTAATTTCACCCAAAATCCAGGCGAGCAAGGTCGTAAATGCCACTGTTTTATATGAAGAAGGTCTGGGTAGCCTGCCTCTTTACGTGGCTGAGGATATGGGGTATTTTGACTCTGTCAGGGTAAATGTCAACCTGCAAAAAGTCCTAAATCCCGGTGAGGAGATCGACAAGCTGCTCAAAGGAACCGCGCAGGTAGCAGTTGGCATGAACTGGATTGACTTCGTTTACAAAAGTGCCCTGAGGCCTCAGGCCATGAAGGCTCTCTACTCCATGGAGTCGACTATTGAAACCCCATATACGGCACTATTCCTGGTGAAGAAAAGAAGACGCATGTATCTTCCAAAAAAGGTTAATCTGAGGAGGCTTTTCAAAAGATACAGAAGAATCGGATGCTTGAAGAGGGCAAAGGAAGAAAGGTTGATGAAATATATGCTCAAGCAACTCAAAGTTGATACAAGAGACCTTGAGTTTACCGAGATTGATCCTGCGAACCTTGATTCGGTAATCGCAAAAAGGAGCGTGGATTTTATCGTTGCCTACGAGCCTTATCGTTCTTATCTTTTAAAGAAGCCAGACAAGGTGGTATTAATCAGGGATGCATTCTTTGAAAATAATATATTTTCTCCCTATCCTGATGCCCTTGGAATTACAAGTATTGTGAACTTGAAACTGACGAGAAAGGCAGTTGTCAGGGTCAACAGGGCCCTTGATATGGCCATTGATTATATTAGAAAGGACCCTGAAGATGCCATGAAAATACTGGATAGGAAGCTTGGGCTTCCGGATGACCTTGTTTTTGAGCTTCCAAAAATCGTAAAGTACGATGAAATAGACTTTGTTATTTACAAAAAGTTCATTGAGTATTTGAAGAATGCCGAGATCATTCTTGTACAGATTGATCCCGAGGTTTACAGGCTTACAAGACAGGAAATTCAATAAAAGGAGGTCGGGATCATGGCAAGATTTAACGGGGTAAAAATTAAGTATTATGGACATTCAGCTTTTAAGCTTACCTCCCCAGAAGGCAAAGTAGTTTTGATTGATCCGTGGTTAACGAATCCAATTGCACCGAAGGGAGCTCTTGATGAACTCGATAGGGTGGACTTGATTCTTGTTACCCACGGGCATGGCGATCACATTGGAGATACAGTGAGTATTGCAAAGAAATTTGATGCTCCGGTGGCCGCAATCTTTGAAATTGCCGTGTGGTTGTCCGGTCAGGGTGTTTCAAATACCATCGGGATGAACAAGGATGGCACCATTGAGGTTGGCGGGATCAAGGCAACGATGGTGGATGCAACTCATTCATCTACTATTGACACCGGGAAAGGGTTTGCACCAGGTGGTGAAGCAGCAGGATTTATTGTAGAATTCGAGAATGGCCTTAAAGTTTACCACACAGGTGATACTGGATTTACTGGAGTAATGCCTATAATCGGAGATTTTTACAAGCCAGACGTGCTGATGATACCCATTGGAAGTGTATTTACACTTGGTCCGAAATCAGCCGCTTATGCGGTGAAACTCATAAAGCCTAAGTGGGTAATTCCCATGCATTTTGAGACTTTCCCGGTACTTACGGGTAAGCCTGAGGAGTTCAAGGAGGCACTTGATCCAGAGTACAGAGAGAGGCTGATTATCATGTATCCGGGAAATGAGATAGAGTAGGATTTTTAACGAAGGATTTGTTTAAGCTGGGGGCGGGGCCCTTCGGGCCCCGCCCCCACTCTAAGTTTATTTTCCAGCAATAGAAAATTAACCTCCTTTTATTTATCTAAGTCCTAAAGCTCCTTTACCTTAGAGCCAATAAGCTCCCTACCTCCATGATCTGCCCCTGTGGAAGTGAGTGGATGGAGTGTTCCGCCTGGAAATTCAGCCAAATCCAATTTTTTCCTTTCAACTCCACTGGATAGTTCACTCTCTCACAGGTATCATTGGAATTCATACAATGCTGGAAGTGCTCAAAAGGAGGTGAGTTAAGATGCCGATTTACGAGTACAGATGCAAAAAATGCGGAAAGGTCAAAGAATACCTCGTGCTCCCCGGTGAGGAAGAGCCCAAGTATTGTGATGAATGTGGTGGCGAATTGGAGAAATTACCATCATTTGGAGTGGGATTCGTTTTTAAAGGCTCAGGGTTCTATATCACAGATTACAAGCACAAGAATTACTCAAAAGGTGGTAACGGAAGAAAGGAGCACAAAGAGGAGAAGGCGGCAAAAGAAGCAAAGTCAGATTGAATTAAAACCTGGCAGGAAATATAATTTCCCAGATGAATTTACCCGTAAAGTACAGACCCAAAACCTTTGAGGAAGTTGCCGGTCAGCAGCATGTTACGCGAACTTTGCAGAACGCTTTGAAGACTGGTAGGATTTCTCAGGCCTATTTATTCGCTGGTCCACGAGGAGTGGGAAAAACTACAACTGCCAGAATACTTGCAAAGGGACTCAACTGCGAAAAGGGTGTAACCCCACATCCCTGCAATCAGTGCGAGATATGTAGAGAAATTGACGAGGGTAAAAGCCTTGATGTTATTGAGATCGACGGCGCTTCCAACAGGGGCATTGAAGAAATTCGCAGCCTGAGAGAAAAGATAAGGTTTACCCCGGCCAAGGCCCGGTACAAGGTTTACATCATTGATGAGGTTCACATGCTTACAACCGAGGCTTTCAATGCCCTGCTTAAGACTCTCGAGGAACCGCCACCTCACGTGATTTTTATTTTCGCAACCACCGAGCCGAGAAAGATTCCAGAGACGGTTATCTCGAGGACTCAGAGGTTTGATTTCAGGCCACTTTCAAAGAAAGAAATTGCTGAACGGCTGAAATTTGTCGCGGAGAAAGAAGGCATTGAGGTCCATCCAGATGCCCTTATGAGGATTGCAAAGTATGCCGATGGTTCGCTAAGAGATGGTCTTGCCCTCCTTGAACAGCTCTACGTATTTTCCAACGGCCCGATTAAGGTCGAGGACGTAAATCAGGTTCTTGGAATCATTGACGAGGAAATTTTTGTAAAAATAATCGAATCTGCACTCAAGGGGAATACCAAAGATGTTCTTGAGATGGCAAACAATGCCTTTGACCAGGGCTACAGCGTTCATGAGTTTACACGTAGTTTTAGCGAAGCGGTGCAGGAGTTGACGAGGGCAAAATTTTATGGAGAGAAAAATCCATTTTATGAGCTCGCACAGAAGATTTCAAAGAGCCAGCTTGTAGCTACCATGAAGATTGCCCTGGATATGGAAGAAGTTGCAAGATATACGCAGAATCCGAGAGTGGGTATAGACTATCAGCTTATAAGGCTTTCTTATCTTGATAAAATCCTGAGAATTGACAAAGTCCTCGAAGAGGCCGGTGTTTACTTGGTGGAAGAGCGTCCAATCGAGAAGAAACATGAAGAGCCAAAAAAGCCCGAAGAGAGAAAAGAAGCTGGGCATGTGACGGAGAAGGAAGAGCCACAGGAGAGCTTGAAAGAGCGACTTATGGACCTCCTTGAAGAAAAGGCCAAAAAAGAGCCGCAGCAACCTGAAGAGAAAAAAGCAGATGAAGAAGTCATAAGAGCCGCTGAGGAGGAAAAAGTCGAGAAAGATGAGGTTGGTGTAATCGAGAGAGATAAGTTATTAAAAACTCTTGAAGAGCATATCCCTTTTGTTACCACTGTTATTGAGAAGTCTTATTTGAGAATAGACAACAGCAATATATTCGTGGGGGTGAAGGATGATTTTGAGAAGGACCTTGTTCTGAGACATCGTAACAAAATACTTTTCATTTTGTACGACAGGTTTAAAACCAAATTTTCGTTACTGGTTGATATAGTTGATGAGGAGGTGAGAGCGTCCGAAGAGAAAGAAGATAACCTGTCACCTGCCCTCAAAAAGCTGATGGACAAGTTTGATCTGGAGGTGATAAAAGATGTTTAAATTTGCGGAAACACTTAAGAACATGTTTCTTGTCAAATCCAAGCTCGACGAGCTGCAGAAGGCTTTGAAAAACAGGAAAGTGGAAGTTGAAGTTGGAGGTGGGCTGGTAAAGGTGGTCATGGATGCCCAGCAAAATGTTCTTGATATTGAAATTGATGATTCACTTCTGAGTGACAAAAAGATGCTTCACGATCTCCTTTTATCGGCATTGAGTGAAGGTAAGAGACGTGCCCAGGAGGCGGCGACAGAGGAGATGCAAAAAATTCTTGGCGATTTAGGCGGTGACTTGGGCGATGTGGGTTCCCTTATCCCTTCGTAAGCTAATAGAGACTTTAAAAAAACTCCCAGGTATTGGCGAACGGTCTGCTGAAAGGATTGCCTTTCATCTGCTTAAAAGACCCGATGAGCTCGAGTCTCTTATAAATGTTCTGGAAGACGCTAAGGAGAGCCTGACCTTCTGCTCAATATGTCACGTAATTACAGATGCTGATCCCTGTCCCATTTGCACGGATCCAACTCGTGATAGTGATGTTGTTTGTGTCGTAGAGAGGCCACAGGACGTGTTCTTAATAGAGAAATCAGGTTTCTATCATGGGAAATACCATGTTCTTGGTGGAGTTATATCACCTCTCCATGGAGTTTCTCCGGATGACCTCTATATTGATGACCTTGTGGAGAGGATTAAAAAGGAAGGGATAAAGGAAGTGATTCTTGCCCTTTCTCCGACTATCGAGGGAGATACAACCTCTATTTACATCAAAGAAAAATTGAAGGGCATGGATGTGAAAATTACCAGAATTGCAAGGGGTTTGCCAACAGGCATAGACCTATCCTTTTCAGATGCTTTAACACTAAAGGAGGCGATCCAGGGTCGCCGCGAATTATAAGGAGGTAACCATGAGAAGAATTTTGTTAGCATCAGTTATGCTCTCGTCTTTTGTCTTTGGAGGTGTAAACCTGACCATTTATAGCGAGGGTCTCGGGCTCATAAATGAGACGAGGACAGTATTTGTTCCCTCGGACACTGGAGTTGTCGATATTACTGGAGTTGCCGAGAAGATTGACCCTACAAGTGTAAGAATTGATATCCCGGGAGTTACTGTACTTGAGGAAAACTATGTATATGATGTGGCATCACTCAACAGTTTGCTCCAAAAGATGAAGGGGAAAGTTATTGATGTGGTGCTTAAAGGCGGGACGGTATTGAGTGGAACATTGCTTAACTATGATACGGGAGCAATCATACTCGCCCAGGAAGGCAGAATATCCGTGATAAAGAGAAGCAACGTTGTTCAGGTTAATTTGAGCTCGCTGCCTAAGGGGTTGGTAACTGAGCCTACACTGGAGCTCAGAACAGCCTCGCCAGATTCCGGTCACAAAAATCTTAGACTTTCCTATTTGACAGGTGGATTGAACTGGCAGGCGGAGTATGTGGGTGTTATGGAGGGCGATAGTTTGAGTTTCAATGCATGGATTTCTATTGACAATCAGAGTGGTGCAGATTACAGAGATGTGAAAATAAAGCTGGTGGCGGGAAAGATTAGAAAGATCCAGCAGGTGCCTCAGCAACCTCTCTATCAGCCTATAAAAGCCGCGGCTGTTCCTGAGAAAAATGCCCCTCCTGTGACTTCGGGTAAGCTATTTGAATACCATACCTACACCCTGAATTTTCTCACTACCCTTAAAAACAACGAAAAGAAACAGGTAAACTTTATTTCCGGTAAAAAGGTGAAATACGAGAAGATTTACCAGTATGACGGTAGAGGCGAAAATGTTAAGGTTATCCTGAAGTTCAAAAACGATAAGACCCAGGGGCTTGGAGTTGCTTTACCTGAAGGTATCGTCAAAATTTTCAAAGTTGATAAAGATGGCACAAAGGAATTTATCGGCGAGGATAAAATAAACCATACCCCAGCAGGTGGTGAGGTAAACCTTTACGTTGGAGATGCCTTTGATATCAAGGCGAAAAGAACCATCCTGAAGCGTTATAAACTTTCTGAAAGAGAACAGGAGCAGGATATTAAGGTCGTTATCAACAACTTCAAAGACAAGGATGTCACAGTTCATGTTATTGACCATTTTTACGGATTCTGGGAAATTGTTCAGTCCACACACGCACCAAAGCTGAAAGATGCCTACACGGTGGAGTTTGTTGTCCCTGTAAAAGCCCACAACAAGGCAGAGCTTGTTTACCGCGTTAGACAAACATGGTAAACATTATCGATCTTGGAAGGGCCTCATACAAAGAGGTATGGGACCTTCAGCTGGAGCTGGTAGAGAAAAGAAAAGCTGACAAAATTCCTGATACTCTTGTACTTGTGGAACATTCACACGTGATAACAATTGGGAAGCATGGAGACGAGGCCAATATAAAACTGCCAGTGGATAAATTGAGAGAAAACGGCATAGATTATTTTAGAGTGGACAGAGGCGGAGATGTGACTTACCACGGGCCAGGCCAGATTGTTGGATATACCATCTATAAAATCAATGGACACATCGGTGGATTGAGGAAATTTATCTATTACATGGAGGATGCTATCATCGAAGTCCTGCAAGATTATGGAATCGAAGCCCACAGGGACCCGAATATCATTGGAGTCTGGGTAGGAAATGACAAAATTGCGGCCATAGGACTTGCACTTACGGAAAGTGTAACTTATCATGGGTTTGCACTTAACGTAAATACAGACCTGAAATTTTTCGACATGATTATTCCATGCGGTTTAAGGGACAAGGGAATCACTTCCATGGAGAAACTGCTGGGGAAAAAATTAGACATGGCCGAAGTGAAATCGAAAATATCCGATAAACTATCACAGAACTGGAGGAAACACCTTCTTTCATAGTATTCAAAGCAGTTTTCCCATCAATCCTTTATTAAGTGCAAGTGGGATGTTATCATATAAAAGGAGAAGTGGAGATGTTAAGGAAACCTGAATGGCTTAAGGTAAAATTGCCAGGTGCTGGTGAATTTCCAGAGGTAAAATCTATATTGAGGCATTATCACCTTCACACTGTATGTGAAGAGGCCCACTGCCCAAACCTCGGTGAATGCTGGGGCAGTGGAACCGCAACCATAATGATACTTGGTGAAATGTGTACACGTTCCTGCAAATTTTGCGCCACGAAAACGGGCAATCCTCATGGTGCATTGGAGAAAGACGAGCCCCTGAGAGTTGCTCAAGCGGTAAGAGAAATGGGACTTGATTACGTGGTTCTCACATCCGTTACTCGCGACGATTTGCCGGATGGTGGAGCACATCATTTCGCAGAAACCATCAGGATGATAAAAAAATTGGCTCCGGATGCACTTATTGAGGTCTTAATCCCGGATTATACGGGAGAGAATTTAAAACCTGTTGTTGAAGCTCATCCCGATGTTATTGGCCACAACATTGAAACGGTAAAAAGACTAACAAGGGCAGTGAGAGATTGGAGATTTTCATACGAAAAGTCCCTCAAAGTTTTAGAGGAAGTAAAGGAACTTGACCCCACGATTTACACGAAATCCAGCATCATGCTCGGATTGGGAGAGACAAAGGAAGAAGTTATAGAAGCCATGCAAGACCTGCGCAGAATTGACGTTGATTTCTTTACCCTCGGCCAGTATTTGCGTCCAACTCACAAACACTACCCGGTGGCAAGATTTATTCCTCCTGAAGAATTTAAAGAATATGAGAGAATAGGCCTTGAGATGGGATTTAAATACGTTGCCTCTGGTCCCCTTGTGAGAAGCTCCTACAAGGCGGCAGAGTATTTCATCAAAAACATAATCAAAGGATAGAAGATGTTTGGCATCAAGAAAATAGACCCGGATGTGCTGTTGAAGGACCTCAATCCGCGACAGAGAGAGGCTGTTTTGCAGGTTGATGGACCTGTGCTTGTTATCGCTGGTGCGGGGTCAGGCAAGACCCGTGTTCTTACCTACAGAATCGCCTATCTTATCGGTGTTTTAGGTGTTTCACCCTTCCAGATATTTGCCGCTACTTTCACAAACAAAGCTGCCCAGGAGATGAGAGAAAGGGTCGAAAAACTGATCGAAACCGATATCTCTGACATGTGGATCGGGACCTTCCATTCCATGTGCGCAAGGATATTGAGAAGACACGCAAAATCCCTTGGATACAGCTCAAACTTTACCATCTATGACAGAACTGACCAGAGAAACCTGATTAAAACCATTGTGGGAGAAAACACGAGGTTTAAGCCCCAGAAGCTCGTATCCAGAATTTCTTCATATAAAAATGGCGCCTATATCCCGGAAGACGAGGAGGAGATCAGGATCTTCAAAAAGTATCAGGAACTTATGAAACTTAATAACGCACTCGACTTTGATGACCTTCTGCTCCTGACAATCAAGCTTTTTGAGGAATTCCCGGATATAAAAGAATACTATGCTGATAAGTTTCTCTACGTCCATGTGGATGAGTATCAGGACACCAATAGAACCCAATACAGGTTGCTTCTCCACCTTTCGTCGAAGCACAGAAACATTTTTGCAGTAGGTGATGAGGATCAGTCGATTTACGGCTTCCGCGGGGCGGATATACGTAACATACTGGACTTTGAAAAGGATTTTCCGGAAGCCAGAATCATAAGACTTGAGCAGAACTACAGGTCTACCAAAACTATACTC
>WFZT01000142.1 GCA_015489415.1 Caldifarciminota bacterium
ATCCACAACCATCCGGATGTCACCGGGCATGGAGAAATCTGCTGGAACCGGGAGTGCTTCCCCACCAAAGGATTTAATTTCTTCGGCAACCTGTTCAAGTCTTTCTTTGCTTCTCGCAGCTATGGTGACTCTCACACCCTCTTTTGCCAGAGCTATGGCTACAGCTTTTCCAAGTCCTTTACTGGAACCTCCAACAATGGCAACTTTTCCTTCAAGATCTAAATCCATGTTTTCCTCCTTTTTAAGATGATAAAATATCACAGCCTCTAATTTCCAGCATCTTTGAGAATAACTGACCTATGAGGTATAATTTTAGTCCAATTAGCGCGAGGTAAAATTATGGAGAAAGAGAAGATTTTTTCACCCGTTGAAAAAGCAATTGAAGATATAAAAAAAGGGAAGATGGTGATCGTTGTAGATGACGAAGACCGCGAAAACGAAGGTGATTTTGTCGCAGCGGCTGAAAAGATAACACCTGAGATCATAAACTTTATGGCAACCCACGGAAGAGGGCTGATCTGCCTTGCTCTCGATGAGAAGCGTTTCCACGAACTCGAGTTGGATATGCCCCTCACAAATACTTCAAAGCACGGAACAAACTTTGGGATACCGATTGATGCCAAAAGTGGCACCACAACAGGCTCTTCGGCATTTGATAGGGCAATCACCATCCTTCAGGCAGTTGATCCGTCCAAGGGGCCGGACGATTTTGCCAAACCCGGTCATGTGTATACACTCATGGGCAAAGAGGGTGGAGTTTTACGTCGTGCTGGCCATACAGAGGCATCCATTGACCTTGCAAGGCTTGCCGGGCTGAAGCCTGCAGGGGTCATTTGCGAGATTCTGGATGATGATGGCCACATGGCAAGGTTACCCAAGCTGGTGGAGCTTGCTAAAAAATTCAACATGAAAATTATCAGCATCCGGGACCTGATACATTACCGCATCCAGAGGGAAAAACTTGTCAAAAAGGTGGCGGAAACCAACCTCCCTACAAAGTATGGTCATTTCAGATTGCATGCCTACCAGGATATTATTACCGGTGAGGTTCACGTGGCACTTGTAAAAGGAGACGTCAGGGGCAAGCAAAACGTGCTCGTCAGGGTCCACAGCGAATGCCTCACGGGAGACGTTTTCGGTTCTCTCAGATGTGACTGTGGTGACCAGCTTCACACTGCCATGCAGATGATTGATAAAGAAGGTCTTGGGGTGCTTCTTTACATGAGACAGGAAGGGAGGGGTATTGGGCTGGTTAACAAACTCAAGGCCTATGAGCTCCAGGATATGGGATACGATACGGTCGAGGCCAATGAAAAACTTGGATTTCCACCAGATCTGAGAGACTATGGAATAGGCGCTCAGATTCTTGTAGATCTGGGTCTTTCGACAATCAGATTGATTACAAATAACCCGAGGAAAATTGTGGGGCTTGAGGGATACGGGCTAAAGGTTGTGGAGCGTGTTCCCCTCATAATTGAGCCCAACGATGTGAATTTGTTTTATCTTAAGGTGAAAAGAGACAAACTGGGCCATCTGCTCGGAGAGATTGAAAAGAGGGGTGGCTTTAAGGTTGTAAAGGAGAAGAAAAATGGCTGAATACAAGGGGAAAATCAGTGCTGCCGGTAAGAGGATCGGCATTGTTGCCTCAAAGTTCAACGATTTTATAACCTCAAAACTCGTAGATGGTGCACTTGATGCGGTTGAACAGTTGGGTGGTGACCTTGACCTTGTAGATATTTATTGGGTGCCGGGAGCATTTGAGGTGCCTTTGGTTTTAAAGAAACTCGCTAAGTCCGGGAAATACGACGGGCTTGTAGCACTTTCCGCTGTAATTCGCGGTGAAACCCCACATTTCGATTACGTTGCGGCTGAGGTTACAAAGGGAATCGCAAGAGTGATGTTAGACGAAGATGTTCCCATAGCTTATGGTGTCATAACCGCTGATACGTTTGAGCAGGCAGAGGACAGATCCGGTGGAAAAATGGGCAATAAAGGACGCGATGCCGTTATATCCCTGCTCGAAACCCTTTCTGTGATCGAGAATATCTGAAGTGGACAAACTACTCTTATACGGGGGCAAAAAGGCCGAGTACCTTGTAAAATTTGAGCCCGGCAGAAAAATACAGACCCATTTAGGGGTTCTTACCCTGCCTGAAAAAATAGAATTTGGCAAAAGGCTTGAAACCCACCTCGGAAAATCTTTCTACGTCCTTTTCCCCACCACACGCGAAATTTCTATGAGGGTAAAAAGGACAACCACCATCATTTACCCAAAAGATGCCGGGTATATGATAGTTGAAACAGGCATCGGAGCCGGCTCGAAGGTGCTTGAGACCGGGACAGGCTCAGGGGCATTGACTATCATTCTTTCGACCATTGTGGGAGATGAAGGGAAAGTCTATACCTTTGAACGACGCGAGGAATTTTTCAATAATGCCATAAAAAATGTGAAAGATGCTGGGCTTGACCACAGGGTCGAATTTCATCACAGGGATCCGGTGGTTGAGGGCTTCAACATTGAGTCTGTGGATGCTGCTTTTATTGATGTTCCAGAGCCCTGGACACTGGTCTGTCTCTTATACACAT
>WFZT01000143.1 GCA_015489415.1 Caldifarciminota bacterium
GGTATACCATCCTTTCCACCATGGGCGTAAGAATATATGGCCGGATCAGTATAACTTGGTGGCGCCCCATATATAACATCCGATAGAAGTACGAGTGCCCTAAGGCTCTTTGGCCCAAGTCCCCGGATTCCAAGGAGGGATTCGAAATTTTCAGGCTGCCTCTCATAAGTAGAGATAAAGATTTTCTTAATCCTGTCTGGATTAATATCCCTGAGGAGCAGCTGGTGTCTTGCCGGTAAATTTAACTCTCTCAGGTTTTTGATCTCCTTCAAGATCTTATCCGGATTTTCGCGCGAGAGTTCAGTTATGACCTTTCGAGCCTGGCCAGCATCCTTTGCCACTGTATCAATGACAAATTTTGACTTTCTCTCAGTAACGATGGCCGTGTGCGGGGCATTAACAAAATTTTCCGTTTTGATCCAGTGATATCGTCTCGCGTATCTGGTCCGCTCATTCATACCCTGCTGCACCACAGCCCATAAACCGGACCTGGTGAAAATTATGGTATGATGATAAATCTGATAGCCATCCTGGATGGCCGTTGAATCAACCTTCGCTGCCATTCGACTCGCATAAATCAGAGGTTCAGCATTTATCCCAAATTTTTCGCCGATAATATGCAATTCGTCAGGAGTTTTTCTCGAAGTCCTGCCCTTGCCGCCAGCCATGAAAACACCGATTTCTGGCCCGATCTTTTTGAGCGCTTCCTTAATGGCACCAGTTGTTGTAGTGGTCAGTCCAGACGAATGCCAGTCAAACCCCATGACATTACCTAAGGATTGAAACCAGAAAGGATCGGAGAGACGTTTAACAATTTCCTCGGGTCCAAATTCAATGGCAATAAGCTCCAGAATCTTCTCGGCCAGCACCTTCATGCGGTTGAAAAGCCAGCGGGGAGCTTTACCTCCGTGCAAGGGTAGATTAGCAACTCCAGTTCTCATCGTGTTTATAATTATGCCCATCCCCTACTCTGTCAACTAGTGATTATCGGGAAATTATATCTTCATTCAATGAGCATGAGTACTTAAAAAGAATTCCCAACACAAAACCCACTTTTATTATTGACCTTTGCATTTTTAAAGGAGGAAAAATTCTTAGCTTCCTGGTGGAGCTTTCATCCCTGCTTTGCTGACTTAATCGGTAATAGAACTCCCTCCCTTCCTTCGGAAGGGAGGGTTGGGGTGGAATGGTCAACGTTTTTCGGATTTTCCCATCTCTCCGTTCACCGGACAGGTGTATTTATGCTCGAGACTATAATTGTGCTTTTCCTATTGTTCGTCAGCTGATTTGTTCTTTTGACGTTGCAAAGCTTAATAAAATGTCACCCCAGTATTTTCTCAAACACCTCAAGGGCGTGGTGGATGTCTTCGTCATCCACCTCTTTACTCGTCACCATCCTCACGTCCTCATCAGAGGTGGCTATTGCAAGGACACCGTGCTCTTTGAGCATTCCAACAAGCTCAGGAGCACTCATTGCCCTCACCTTGAAAAATAGTATATTGGTTTCAACTTCTTCCGGATTAATTTCGATTCCGGGTAATTTTGATAAGCCCTCAGCGAGGATTTTTGCCCGCCGATGGTCCTCTTTTAATCTATCGACCATCTCCTCAAGGGCAATTATTCCTGCTGCTGCAATCACACCTACCTGTCTCATACCCCCACCAAGCATCTTTCTCACATGCCTTGCTTTATCAATGAACTCGCGTGGACCTGCAAGCATTGAGCCAATGGGAGCTCCAAGCCCCTTACTGAGACAAAACATTATCGAATCTACGTAAGAGGCATATTCATGAGCTGGAACCCCACTGGCGATGGAAGCGTTGAATATTCTTGCCCCGTCAAGGTGCACTCTGAGACCTCGCTCGTCGGCGATTTTACGTACCTCTTTAAAATGCTCAAGTGGAATCACAGCCCCGCCCCAGAAATTATGTGTATTCTCAAGAGTTATCAGGGTAGGTTGCGGCACGTGGTAATCTTTCCGCTTGTTCACCGCTTTCCTCAATAGATCGAGGTCATAGACTCCTCTCTTTGATGGTAGAGGTCTCGGTATGAC
>WFZT01000144.1 GCA_015489415.1 Caldifarciminota bacterium
TAATCGAAGAGTTTTTCCTGAATCTGGGATGCAAGCTCAGCACCCACACCACCAACCTTCCATGACTCGTGAGCAATTACAACGTGGCCGGTCTTCTTCACAGATTCAGCGATGAGATCAAAATCGAAGGGCCAGACGGTCCTAAGGTCAATTACCTCTACACTGATTCCCTCACCTTCAAGCTTTTTCGCAGCTTCAAGTGAGTGGTGGACCATCATCGAGTATGTAATCACCGTGACATCATTACCTTCCCTCTTCACGTCCGCCTTTTTCAATGGAATCACATACTCTTCCTCGGGAACAGGTCCCTTGAACTTGAAAAGTTTCTTGTGCTGGAAAAATAGCACGAGGTCGTCGTCCCGCAACGCCGATTTTAAAAGACCTTTAACATCGTAAGGAGTCGAGGGGACAACAACTTTCATACCCGGGGCATGCATAAACCAGGCCTCGAAGGATTTGGAGTGATGAGGACCGGCTGAGAGCCCGGCACCATCAGGAGCCCATATCACAAGAGGCATCTTTGATTGTCCACCAAACATATACCTCATGGTGGCCGCCTGAGACACTATTTCATCCATGGTAATGGTGATAAAGTCGGCAAAATGCAGGTCCACAAGAGGTCTCATGCCTGTGAGGGCTGCGCCAACACCTGCGCCTACAATGGCAGTTTCTGAAATTGGTGTGTCAAGGATTCTGTCAGGGAATTTCTCTGGTATTCCGACAAACTGCCCAAAAATTCCTCCATGAGCGGTGAGGTCCTCCCCGATAATGAAGATCCCGGGGTCTTTTGACATCTCTTCCATTAAAGCCTCGGCAGTTGCCTGAGCAATTGTGATTTCTCTCATTTCAATCCCTCCTCAAGTGGATTAACAAAAACATCTTTGAGGGCTTCCTCAGGATCAGGATAGGGGCTTTCTTCTGCAAATTTCACAGCCTCGTCAGCTTCCTTCTGGTACTCTTCCCAGATAGCCTTCTTTTCCTCTTCCGTAAGCCAGCCATTTTCAAATGCGATCTTTTCAAATCTTCCTATAGGCTCCTGCTTCCAGAATTTTTCGACCTCTTCGTGTGTTCTGTACTTTTCAGGGTCACCAATGAAATGTCCCTTGAGCCTGTAGGTCTGACAGCTCATGAGTGTGGGCCCTTCACCGCGTCTCGCCCTTTCTACTGCTTCCTTTGCCGCCTCGTAAACAGCAATCACATCGTTGCCATCGCAGCGGACACCGGGAACATTGTATGCCGATGCCCTCTGCGCCACATGCTCGACTGAAAGGGTTCTCACCTTCCTTGTGGTGGATGCAAACTGGTTGTCCTCGTTTACAAAGATGATCGGCAACTTCCAGATGGAAGCCATATTCATAGCCTCGTGAAAGGTGCCGCGGTTGGCAGCTCCATCACCAAAGTATGCCACTACAACCTGGTCTGTTTTTCTAAGCTTAATAGAGAGTCCAGCACCCACAGAGATGGGAAACTGACCACCAACAACTCCGTTGGCACCAAGCATACCTATGGAGAAATCCGCGATGTGCATGGAACCGCCCTTCCCTTTGCAGTAGCCAGTGAATTTTCCATAATTCTCAGCCATCATTTTTTTCATATCCCCACCCTTTGCGAGGGTATGACCATGACCACGGTGGGTTGAGAGGATGTAATCATTAATTCTCAAATTTGCGCTGACTCCGGCAGCAATTGCCTCCTCTCCAATATAAAGGTGCACAAAACCGGGTAATTTTCCTTCGAGAAATAGCTTCTCTGTAACGGTTTCAAAAACCCGGATGCGCACCATTGTACGGTACAGCTTTAAGGCTAAATCTTTATCAATAGCCATAACTTACCTCCTTTTTCGGACTTTCGATAATTTCATCAATTCCCAGGGTTTGCCTTAATTTTTCTAAGTAAAGCTCCTTGATATGCTCCATATCCATAGTTTGCCCGAGGAGCTCTGACAAAGATGTCATTTTTACATTTTGAATCCCGCATGGGACAATCATGTCAAAATATTTGAGGTCAACATTGATATTGAGGGCAATGCCATGAAAAGTTACCCATTTCCTTACTGCCAGTCCCACAGAGGCAATTTTCATATCATCTATCCATACGCCAGGGTAACCTTTTTTTATATAAGCATCAAATCCAAACTCGCGGAAAAGCTCCGCTCCAGCCTCAAGAATGCTGTGGGATAGCTCATGCACATCGCTTACTTTGAAGATAAAATAGGCCACGAGCTGACCGGGACCGTGAAAGGTGATATTTCCGCCCCTTTCCACTTCATAAACAGGGATATTGTTGGTAGGATTTATCAGATTTTCGCGTCCCCCATGCTTTCCGATGGTAAAAACTGGATAATGCTCGCAGAATACAATGGTATCCGGTATCTTATCACCAATCCTGTATTCAACGAGCTCTTTCTGGAACTCCCAGACTTCTTTATAGTCACGGAGTCCCAGGTCGTAGAAGAGCGCAGCTCTCATCAATTACCACTATGGCAATTTTCCTGCCACTCAAGAAATCAAGATTTTATGGGGATTCTGGAGGATTCAGATTCTGAAAGATGTAAACTTTATTTACATCCATGTAAAAACCTGTCAATAACATTCAAAGTTTTATGTCAACAAATTTTACACACTGAGATATTTGGTTCCTTGCAGAGAAGAAATCAGCAAGCCTATTTCCTGGTTCCTCTCGAAGATATCTAAAAATTATTGGGGCCAGTTCTGTAAATCTTTTCTGAATGGAAAAACTTTGTTTTGCCAGATGACCACTTGGAATCGCAAGGAGGATACATTTTTGTAAATGAATTGGATTTATCTTCTCCGATGGTTATTCATAGGAACAGCGCAGAGATATTTAGATATCTTGTACACTTACATCAATTCATCCTTTATTTTCAACATTTTTTTCTTCAGATCAGGGATGTCTTTTTTAACAACTTCCCACGTTAATTCTAAATCTATTCCGAAATACTCGTGAATTAGAATATCCCGCATACCGGCAATCTTTTTCCATGGAACTTCTGGATATTTTTCTTTTATCTCATCTGGAATGTTTTTGACTGCTTCTCCAATAATTTCAATACGACGTATGATCGCATCTTGGAGTTGAACTGATTCAAAGAAATCCTCTTCTGTTTTGTCTTCAGAATAATTTTCTATCAGTTCGATAGACTCCAGTACGTGTTCTATAAATATCTTGGGATCTTTTCTCACAGAATTTTCTCTTGTTCACTCAATATTTTCTCCCTGAGCAGGGGATGAAGGGATTTATAAGTTACGACATCTACCTTCCTTTTCAGCAGTTCTTCCAATTCTAACTTCAATCCTACAAGGTCCAATAGACTCTTTTTTCCTTCAAATTCAATTAGTAAATCTATGTCACTGTCTTCAGTAGCCTCTCCTCTAACTATTGACCCAAAAAGAGCAGCTCTTTTAACCCCATGTTTTTTTAAAACTTTGATAAGTGTTTTTTCCATTTCCTCGATCTGATTCTTACTCATGTTTTTTACCTCATTCGGCATGTTATGTATCCAGACTACTCGACATACTCGCGAATCTATCATGGATTATATACGAAGCTTTTAGCATGTCAACCCTCAACAGGGTCTGTTTGCAAAGAGAAAAACATCTTCGACATATTCGCTTTCCACGATGTCCTACCTCCCTCGCGGTTTGTTTAGAGTTGTGTTTGCTTTAATATTATTGGTCAGACTTAATAGGAGTGAATCCCGTTATGGTTGTTATTCTTACTATCGTTGTTCTTGGTGTCATAATTTTTGCCCATGAATTTGGTCATTACATCGCGGCTAAATCTGTTGGGATATACGTGGAGACCTTTTCCATAGGTTTTGGTCCAAAGATATTCTCCTTCAGATTCTGGGATACAGAATGGGTACTTGCCGCCATACCCTTTGGCGGATACGTAAAGATGAAGGGGGATAACCCGGAGGAGGCGGCTTTTTCGGGTGATGAATTTCTCGGTAAACCAGTTCCTGCCCGCATCTTAGTGGTATTATCCGGTCCTATGATGAACCTCATACTTGGATTTGTTCTCTTTTTTGCGGCTTACAACATGGTGGGATTCACCTCAATTCCGGGAGACCGTGTTTACAAGGTGGAGCCCCATTCTATCGCACAGACGGCAGGTTTCGAGCCAGGGGACGAAATAATCTCTATTGACGGGGTCCCGTTCAGATACTGGGACAACTTCTTCAAAATTCTTTTAAAACCGGGCAAGCACCTTGTCGAGGTTAAAAGAGA
>WFZT01000145.1 GCA_015489415.1 Caldifarciminota bacterium
GAAAAATCCATTCTATGAGCATTCAGAGGTCCAGCTTTTTGTTGCCTACAAAGACGGTCAACCTGTCGGTCGAATCACTGCCCACATTGACCACAACTATAACGAATTCCACGATGAGAAGACCGGCCAGTTTGGATTTTTCGAGACTATTAACGATTATGCTGTCTCGAAGGCTCTATTTGACACCGCATCCGAATGGCTTAGAAAACGCGGGATGGAACAAATTTTAGGCCCCCTGTCATTTTCCACAAATAGTGTAGCTGGGCTACTGATAGAGGGATTTGATAAACCTCCTGTTGTAATGATGCCATACAATCCACCATTTTATGCCGAGCATATCGAAAAGTACGGTTTCAGAAAGGCAAAAGACCTCTTAGCATACATAATTAATGTTGACGACAAATTCATTGCCTTTACCGACAGGTTGAAGAGGAGACTCAAGCCCCTCGCAGAAAAAGCAATGAAAAACGGTTTTACCATAAGGAATGTTAACTTTAAAAAGGTAGATGAGGAAATTCCGCGTTTACGCGATATCTACAATAACGCGTGGGAAAAGAACTGGGGATTCGTCCCAATGACCGACAAAGAGTTCGAGCACCTTGCCCTTGATCTCAAGCAAATAGCCATACCGGAGCTTACAAAAATCGTTGAATACAAAGGCGACCCCGCCGCATTTGGGCTCCTCATCCCTGATGTAAACCAGATTTTGAGGAAGATTAGAGGGAAACTTTTCCCATTTGGCATCTTCAGGCTTTTCTTTGAATTTAAGAAAATCGATGGCCTTCGTTTAATAGCCCTTGGAATCAAAAAAGGTTATAGAAAAAGAGGCGCTGATTCTTTGATGTATTACAGATTTCTTGAAGACGGCCTCAAAATCAGGAAATGGAGCTATTGCGAGGTTTCCTGGCTACTTGAGGATAACTACCTCATCATCAGAGCCACCGAATTTATGGGTGGCAAAAAGTACAAAACTTATAGATTATACGTAAAAAGTTTATAAACTTTCATTGACGTAAAAGCCTCAAAACTTTTATAATTCAGGCGAAATGGTAAAAGCTGATATATTGAAAAAAGCGCGGCAGTATGAATTAAAGGGCAATTACAATGCCGCTATCGAAGAATATAAAAAGGTTATAGCCGAGAATCCCAACGATGCATCTATTTACAATATGCTTGGGGACCTATATGCAAAATCGGGGGCAGTTGATGAAGCACTGAAAAGTTATGCTGAGGCTGCAAGAATTTATGAAAGTCAGGAACTTTACGAATACGCCATCGCCATCCTGAAAAAAGCCAAGAGGGTGATGCCAAAAGACCGCTACGTTTATTTCAAACTCGCCGATCTCTACCTCAAACAGGAAATGATCAGGGAATCTGAAGAGGTGATCAGGGAATATGTGGAAAAAGTCCGCGCAGGTGAAATTTTTATCAATAAGGAACAGCTTTACCACGACCTCGAGTATATTCTCAAAAACTTCGCAAAAGACGAAGAAATGCTTCAAATAATCACGAGTATTGTTGAAGAAAAGCTCAAAGACAAATCTGGCTTTTACGAAAAATTGTTGATAAATATCGCCGAAAAATACGAACAACTTGGAAAAATTGACAGGGCTCAGGAACTTTACAAAAAAATCCCAAAAGATAGCCCATTTTATAAGAAGATAAAAGTTAAGCTTGCAATAAGCTCCACTGTCGATAAAGAAACACTGAACGAAGCAATTAAGGAGCTTAAACAGAGAATCGTCGAATCTAATGGCACGATAAATGACTACCGGGAACTTATAACCCTTCTCGAGAAAAAAGGAGACCTTGAGGAGGCTTCGAAATACTATACAGAACTTGCCGAACTCTATTACCGGTCCGGAGACCTGAAAAACGCCCTTCAAAGTCTTTTAAACGCCCTTGACAAGGACCCAAATAACAGCAGGGCACTCGAAGTGCTTGCAAGAATGATCCAGGAAAGACCTGAGCTTCAATCCCGTGAATACGCCCACTATCTTGTTGACCTCGCAAACCGGTACCTTGAACTCGGCAAAGTGGATGAGGCCATAAATTACCTCCGCATGGCTGCAGAAACCGGATACGACAGGGAATCGCTTATCAGTTTTATGAAGATGCTCCAGGAATGCAAAACCCTTCTCTCGATAAAGTTCCGTGGAATGCCCCTGATTAAAAGGATGAAAAACTACCAGGGAGAAGACCCGGTTACTGGCTTTATGAATCCCTGTCA
>WFZT01000146.1 GCA_015489415.1 Caldifarciminota bacterium
CCATACGGTTCAAGTGCCACATTCGCCACAAGTGCTATTACAGAGAAATACGGTGCGATCATGGTTGAAGCAAACGGTGCAAGTGATAAAATCTTCACCAGAGGCTTCAAAAATCTATTCGCAGTGCTGAACGTTGCAAGCCAGTATTTGCAGGGAACAATCGATATGCTTGCTCACCTCGATCCTGGCATTAAAAAGGTGGCAATCGTTTACGAGGATAAGCTCTTTGCGAAATCCGTTGCTCTCGGTGCAAAGAAGCATGCAGAGGCAAAGGGTTGGAAAGTTGTGACATTTGGTGGATATCCTGCTGGTACGAGTGACATTTCATCACTCCTTCTCAAAGTGAAAGCAAAGAAACCTGATGTAGTGCTCGGTTCTGGTCACTATCAGGATGGTGTGCTCCTTGTCAGGCAGATGAAAGAGCTGAGAATCAACGTAAAGGCCATTGGTGAAACTGTAGCACCTACACTTGTTGACTTTGTAAAGAACCTCGGCAAGGATGCTGAGGGCGTGTTTGGTGCAGCCCAGTGGGCACCTTCACTTAAATTCTCTGATCCTTACATCGGTTCGACTGCAAACTTTGTAAAGCTCTTTGAGCAGAAGTATGGATACACTCCAGACTACCACGTGGCCGAATCTGCCGCAGCAGTTGAGGTCTATCAGAGAGCCATCGAAAAGGCACAGAGCCTTGACCCCAAGAAGGTCAGAGATGCTATTGCATCACTGGACTTCGAGTCCTTCTATGGCCCGATCGCATTTGATTCTGCCGGAAGACCTGCCAAGAAAGGCATGGTTGTAGTTCAGGTCCAGAACGGCAAACAGGTTGTTGTATGGCCCGAGAAAGTTGCACAGGCAAAACCAATTTATCCAAAGCCTAAGTGGAAGTAAATTTACCTCTTGAAGGAATAAGGGTTCTCGACCTCTCCCGGGTGCTGGCTGGCCCTTTTGCCACCCAGCTCCTTGGAGACCTTGGAGCCGAGATCATAAAGGTCGAAGCGCCCGGGAGAGGTGATGAAACCCGCTCATGGGGACCTCCATTTGCCGACGGGGAAGCGGCTTACTACCTTTCCGTAAACCGGAACAAAAAAAGTATCACCGTTAATTTGAAAACCCCTGAAGGGGTCGAGATTGTAAAAAGACTGGCGAAGATCAGTGATGTCTTTATAGAAAATTTCAAAGCCGGGGGACTTAAAAAATACGGACTTGATTATGAATCCATAAAAAAAGAAAATCCAAGAATTATTTATGTTTCAATAACTGGATTCGGACAGACAGGGCCTTATAAGGATAGGCCCGGGTATGATTTTATCATTCAAGGGATGTGTGGTGTGATGTCTGTTACAGGTGAGCCCGATGGTGAGCCCATGAAAGTAGGTGTAGCCTGGACTGACGTCATAACTGGCTTGTTTGCATCCAATGCAATCCTTGCAGCTTTGATCGAACTGGAGAGGAGTGGGATGGGGCAATATATTGATGTTTCACTTCTCGACTCTGCGGTAGCCGCTATGGTTAATCAGGCTTCAAATTACCTTATCTCAGGCGTTCCTCCAAGAAGGTATGGGAACGCCCATCCCAATATTGTGCCTTACCAGGCATTTAAGACAAAGGATTCATATATGATTCTCGCAGTTGGTAACGATTCTCAGTTCAAAAAGTTTTGCGAAGTAGCAGGAAGAGAGGACCTTGCGGAAAATCCTGAATTTTCCACAAATCCTTCGAGGGTCAAAAACAGGGATAAACTTATTCCTATAATCAAAGAGATCATGCTAACGCATACCACTGCCGAATGGTGTGAAGCTCTCATTAAAGCGAAGGTCCCCTGTGGTCCCATCTACAACATGAAAGAAGTATTTGACGACCCACATGTACAATCACGAGAGATGGTGGTAAAGATGAAGCATCCCACTGCAGGTGAGATTCCACTCGTGGGCACACCGTTAAAATTTTCAAGAACAAAAGTTCAGTTTCGCCTGCATCCTCCCCTACTGGGAGAGCATACCGATGAGGTACTTCACAAACTGCTTGGTTTTAACGAAAAAACCTTGAAAGTTTACCACGAAAAAGGGATAATTTAGCCGATTTTACTACATAGGAGGCAAAAATGGCTTATAAAGGTACTGATTACTACCTGATTGATGAACTCCTCACAGAGGAACAAAAAATCATCCGGGATACTGTAAGGGATTTTGTTGACAAAGAAGTTATACCCATAATTGGTGAGTACTACATGAAGGGGGAGTTCCCAAAACACCTCGTGCCTATGATGGCTGAGCTGGGGCTCCTCGCCCCCTGGCTACCTGCAGATTACGGCGGCTCTGAAATTGATGCAATCGCCTATGGCTTGATAAATATGGAGCTGGAGCGCGGAGATTCAGCGATGAGAAGCTTCGTCTCTGTGACATCAGGGCTGGTAGCCTATCCTATATTCACATTTGGCTCAGAGGAGCAGAAGAAGAAGTACCTCCCCAAGCTGACATCAGGAGAGCTAATCGGGTGCTATGGTCTTACTGAGCCTGACGCCGGCTCTGATCCTGGCTCAATGCGTACATACGCGAAAAAAGACGGCAATGAATGGGTATTGAACGGTGCAAAGATGTGGATAACAAATGCGAATATCGCGGATTTTGCCGTTGTTTACGCAAGAGACAAAGATAGTGGAAAAATTTTGGGTTTTATCGTTGAAAGAGATATGAAAGGTGTAAGCTTTCCGGAAATTA
>WFZT01000147.1 GCA_015489415.1 Caldifarciminota bacterium
CGCTCAATATTTGAACACTCTCTTTATACGGTATAAACGAATATATCCTTCCGGTAAAAATTGTTGATTTAGTGCGAAAAATTGAATTTCCCGCCCAGATTGCGTTGTATAAATATACATGAAAAGCAAAAACATGGGTGATGTCAGGGGTTAAGGGGAGAATGGGGATATTTCCAACACTATTTTAAATCGTCCTTCGATTAAACTTAAACGCGAACTCCTCACAGGAAATATTTGTGTAATTGACTGGATATTCATAAGGTCAATATTCAATCAATATTGATATAAGAATTACACAACCCCGTTTGACCTTCGAAGGAACCATTCAACTCCAAGAAGTGCAAATGCAAGCAGGATAAGGGCTAGGTAGTCCCTGAGATTGATTTTCTCTCTTACAGTGGTAGGCTTGATAGATTTCAGGAATTGGTGAAGTGCCTTCTTTGATGTCACGACTTCTCCAATTGACCTTAAAAATGCCAGGTCAACCTCTGGTGTGGGTTTCTCCTCGCTGATCGAGCGAATCCTAAAGGTTATCCTCTCTTCTTTAACAAATCCCCCGGGGCCTTTAAAAACTACACTTGCCTTGACCTTTCCAGTATCTTTTGCTGCTATCGAAGTTACATACTTTCCATTTCCGACGTAATTCATTGGATACTTTCTATCCCCGATTTTGACAAATGGGAATAGAGTATCCACAGCGTTGCCAAACTTATCAAAAGCATATGCTACCAGAGGGATTTTTTCTCCCTTTTCAAACTGCCTCGAGGGTGTTTCAACAAAAAAGCTACCTTCAGGGATCAGCCTTGAGAACACGAGGTCGAGTATCCTCGAAAAGGTTTTAAAGTCAAAAAGTGCCTCCTTGAAGAAGTCTCCAGACATGAGGAAGGCAAGGCGCCCGGTTAGAAACAAAAGTGGCACGTTTCTATTAGCAACTTTAATAAAGACCGGGGTCTCTGATTCAGGTGGATAGCGATTGAGAACCCAAATATAGCCTACCGGGGCAAGTATGGTGTCCCTCCAGTGTGGATAAAGTTCCCCGGTCATTTTTGAAGGCAGGTACTGACCGCCAAGTAGCTCGGGCAATACCACTGGAGTCCTTGTGAAGATTACAAGTCCTTTTTCCCCATGTTCCAGGGGCTTAATCATGTCAATTGAGGGGTCGATCATTATGTAGAAATCGTACCCGGAAGGCTCAAAACTTTTTAGGTCTATTACCGTGTCTGGCCTGTATTCTCGTGTACCTTTTTTTGTTTTTACAACAAAATCTGGCGAAATGTTCCCTGCATATTCGATATACATCCTCAAGAATCTGATGTTCACGTCAGGATGTGAAGCGTAAATCAAGACACGCTTCCCCCTTTTGATAACCCTGACGGTAAATTTTCGGGCGATCTTCCCATTAATCTTCATCTGCAGGGTATGAAATCCTGGGGTTTTCAGATTTAAAATAATTTCGGCTGGTTTATTTTTTGCTACCTTCCCGGAATAAATAGCCTTACCACCTTCATAAATTTCGATTTTCCCTGTGACGGCGGAGGTTACCCTTATTGTATCTGATACACCCTCGACGATCACAGGCTTGAAGGAAAATTCCTTTATGAGAGCCTTTGAGGTTGGTGGAGGAAAGGCCAATACTTTCTTGCCCTTAACGGACGGAAAACTTCCCCGATTATTCAAACCGTCTGAGAGGAGCACAATAAACCTTGATTTTGCCGAATCTATGGCAAGCCCAATGTTTGTTTTGCCCCCAAAGTCCAAATTTATGCCTCGATCAAAAGTTGTGTCAAAACTGAAAAAACTCAGAGAAATTCCGCTGTATGAGAGATTTTTAAGGTCTTCCAGGGTAGCTTTTAGAAATTTGGCCTTATCGGGGTAGCCCATGCTTCCCGATTTATCGATAAGGACATCAACCTCCGTGGGCACGACCTTTTTTCTATGGAAGATGGGGGAGAGGGCTACCAAAAGTAGCAGGAATAGCGATAGTGTACGTAGTAACACAAGATACCAGGCTCGCTTAAATGCACCCCTGTAGACCCACAGACTGAGTATTATAGAAACTGCGAGGAGAATAGCCCACATAGGGCATTAGTTTAAACCCTTTACGAGGGAAATTTAATCCAGCCAAACGCGAACGATTCCTCTCCCCGCATAAATACCTGCGGGGAAAGGATATAAGAGAAGGGCTAAATATTCCAAATCTCCAGGATAAATTGAAAGATAAAATGAGCTTGTTCGGAAATTCCCCCCTCCCATCCCTGACGTCACCCACGAATTTCTGGATAATAACACCTTATCCCTTGCCAGGTCTTCAAAAAGGTGTACTACGCTCAATATTTGAACACTCTCTTTATGCGGTATAAACGAATATATCCTTCAGGTAAAATTGTTGATTTACTGCGAAA
>WFZT01000148.1 GCA_015489415.1 Caldifarciminota bacterium
GTGGATGTTTTTACGGGGATTGGGAGAAGGTGTGTGGAGTAAGCCAGAGCCGAGGTTTAAGGGTGTATTACCTGAGTTACACAGGATGTTTAGAGAAGTTTATGAGGAGGAGTGAAATGATGGTTTACACAAAATTCTTGACAAGTGTCTGCAAGACTCAGTGCAATGGCCCTGCCGATGCCCCTCGAGGCACCTGTTATTAATGCATTCTTACCCTTGATCTCCATTTTATCACCTCCCTAAAATTATAGAAATTCCCCCAACCAAAAGGATATAGAGCACAATGAGCTTAAATTTCACCTCATCCACCCTCCTGTGGAGCTGTTCACCGAAAAATAGGCTCAAAGCCACCACAGGCAGTAAGATAGCTGTTTTAAAGGCCACCGAGACATCGAGGATATGAATAAAAACGTATCCTCCAAGGAGCAAAATGTCCATGATGATCCAGAGTAGTGAGAGAGTGCTTCGGAATGTGGATTTGGATTTATTGAGTTTATTGAGAACATAGACCACGAGTGGGCCACCGGAGGCATACATTCCTTCGACGACACCGGCGAGGAAGAGGAGAGGGGGTGCCTGCCGCTTCGCGGCAGGCACCCCCTTCCTGAAATTCACAAGCTCAAATGTCGCAAGCCCCACAACAAGAATCCCCAGTAAAACCCTCGAATCCCCCGCATAACTCTTAAAAATTTCAAATCCAACAACTGCCCCCGCAATCATGAGAGGCAAAATCCTTCTGAACAGCAGATCGAAATCCACAAATTCCCCGTGTTTTGCAACAATATAAATGTTCAAAAGCAAATCAAGTAAAACCAGCACGGGCAGGATTGTTTTTATCGGGTAGAAAAGAGAACCAAAAGTCACAGCAAGGATGATACTTCCAAACCCTGTCATTGCCTGAATCGTGTAAGAGAAAAGTATGATGAGTGCTAAGAGCACAAATTCCATCAAAATTTTGGCGGGCCCCAGAGCTTTACAACCTTAATACTCGCAAAAATCACAAGTCCAATGGCCGCAAAAACCATCGTTGTAAACAAGGTACTCCATTTCCACCAGAATGGACCATTTATGATGACCGTGAGTCCACCGATAATGGGCACTACTAAAAGATTCATTATCCCGATCTCTTTGGCAACCGGTGTATTGAACTCAGGGTCAACTATTCTGAGGAGCAAAAGACCACTTGAGACGGTTCCCGTAACTGTCCCGTAAATGGCTGCAATTCTTTCAAGATTGTAGGATGGCAACCTTTTGCCCAGGAACACCACGACGACTGTAGTAAGTACACCTGCTGTGATAGAGATGAGGAGCAAAGGCACCACGTGCCTTGCCACGATGGCGATCTGGATAGCAGTTCCTGTTGCAACGATCAGGAAGTCAACCGATGCCCCTGTGATTCTCCGCTGAATGCCGGGATCAATCAGGTACTCGACTCCCAGCATGGAGATGATTTTTCTCACAACATAGGCGAATGCCATACCCACGATAAAAAAGAAGCCCCATGCCATTTTGGCATAGTCAGCCGGAAAATGTGGGGCAAGAAATCTGATGAAGTAGTAAGTGATTATATAAACCAGTCCTACGAGGGCAAGCTGGAAGGCCACAGTATCAACATTTGCTGGATGCATGGTTGTTTTGCCCGCACATCTTTTCTCGCTCTCACTTTTATAAAATCCCCTGTAAAATTCCTCACCAAGGTCACCACCCTTTGCAAGACCCTTTCTGATTCCCCAGTTAACAAGTGGTACACCCACGAAGAATGCAAATAGAAAACCGATGGTGGCAAAGGAAAGACCCACAGTGGCCGCTCCCTGGAAGCCAAAGGTTTCCCATACCTTACCAAAGGAAAGGGCCTCACCGGGGCCTTCGTTAAATCCGAGGGCCGTCAAAAAACCAAAAGACGGATGGATGTGACTGCCCATCACAAGAAAAGCAAAAACAATTAAGCCACCGACGACCGTCTGTAGAGGGAAGGTAACCCCCTGAACAAGTGCCATCCAGAGAGAGCCCCTGAAAATTTCTTTTCCCATCTTATTTTCATGCATTAAGGGCGGGGTCAGTCCAATGGAGATAAATGAAATATTAAAAAAGTGGTAAGCGAATGCCTGAACGGTTTCCTGGCTCATGTGTACGAGCCCTGAATTTAGAAGAATCAAGCCGTAAATTCCACCGATAAGCGAGCTCGGGAAGAGGTATTTCTGGAAAAATCTGACCTTTGCACGGGTAATTATTCCAAGTACAAGCATAAATGAAAGGAATGAAAATACCAGTATCCCCTCAAAAGGGAAGGGTGTTTTCATAGAGCTTCCTCCTTTTTATCTAAAGGTCATGTTTGTAAATTCGATAAGTAGCTCCTCCCTCAGCTGTGGAGGGAGTTCATTTAAAACCTCATTTATAGGCGCAAATCTATCGGGCAGTTTTCCTCCCTCAAGCCCTGCAATTTTCATGAGCTTGAATAGGGTATCTCCCTTTAAACCTATAGTTTTTACAACAGCAAGTAGAGGTTTGACCTTTTTAAGAAGTGTGCCCGAAGGCGACATCTTTGCCCTTTCAATTGCCTGTGAGAGGTCATCTAAAAATTCATCAATTTTGAAAACGTTGGAGTAATTAATTGAAAGATGAACGTGCTCGCGGGATTTGCCATACTTGAGGGCGGGCTGAATATACCAGCCCATGTGATTCATTTCATCAATGATGTTGAATATGTTGACCGTACTTGAGGTGAATGCAATAAGTGTCATTTCAGGCTTTGTAATGAGCTCAAGGTCTGGATGATTTTCGATAAAATTCACCACTTTCTGGACGGCTTCTAACTTTCTTTTCGCAAACTCAAGATAGCCCTCTTTACCGATGAAATTCAGGGTTGCCCATGCCGCAGCAAGGGGACCTCCGCTTTTTGTGCTCTGAATCGTGGTATTTATCATTGTGTATCCCGTCCATCTGGAGCATGCAAAGTACTGGTATTTTCTGAGCTCACGTGTGCGGTAGAGGACAACCGATGCACCTTTGGGTGCATAGGCATATTTATGAAGGTCCATGGAAATGGATGTGACTCCGGGGAGCGAGAAGTCGAAGGGTGGGACATCCACTCCAAGCTCTCTAAAGAGAGGCAGGAGGAATCCACCCATGCATGCGTCAGTGTGGAAAAGGATGCCGTGTTTTCTTGCAATTTCAGACATCTCTTCTATGGGGTCGATGACCCCGTGAGAATAGCAGGGGGCTGAGCCCACGATGAGGATGGTATTTTTGGTGATAGCCTTTTCAATGGCTTTAACATCAGCCTTCATGGTGGTGGGATTAACAGGTGTTTGAACGAGCTTCACATCGAGGTAGTGAGCGGCCTTGTGAAAGGCAGCATGGGCGGTTTCAGGAACAATCATTTCGGGATTTTTGATTTTTCGCTTCTTTCGGGCATAGTCTCTTGCAGCCTTTACTGCGAGGATAATGCTTTCTGTGCCACCGCTTGTGAATGTGCCTGCGGCATTTTCATCTCCGTTGAGGTGTCTGATGGCAAAATCCACGATGTCATTTTCCATCTTGAGGAGGCTCGGAAAGACGGTGAAATCCAGGCCGCTTTTGTGGTAAAACTTGAGGAGTGCTTTTTCTGCGACTTCAATGGGCTCTCTGCCCGGATCGAAAACATATCCAAAGACTCTCCCTGATGACCAGTCCACATCATTTGCGGCTATTTCATCAAGGAGCTTGAATAGCTCTTCCTTTGAAAGACCTTTTTTGGGTAGAAGCATGCTCTGACTCCTTTCAGGTGAGTATATAAACGATGCCACGCGCTGTCAACGTACAAAGAATTTTCCTATACCTAATAAATTCCCTGCGGGGGTGAGAATTAATGTGAGGGATTAAATTTTCAAAATCTTCAAGGAATGCCCCCTCCCTCACCCTCCCCCGCACAAAGTGCAGGGGAGGGAATTTAATGATTATTCAGATTACGAGAAGCCGCTGAAAAAAGTGTCGCGACAAAAATCCCAAATTTTTCTAACAGGCTTATATCTGGATAAGAGTGTTAAAAAAATTGCCTTCGTCCATCCTCCTACTCCGCAACTAAATTTGTGCGTGGGGGGAATTTCTCTTAAAATTCCAGATAAATTGAAATTTTTCGAACAAATTTCCTCTGCATTGAAAGGTGAGGGGTTGGTAGTTATAATAAGTGCTGACATGCGAGGGTGGCGGAATAGGCAGACGCGCCAGATTTAGGATCTGGTGGGATTTCCCGTGCGGGTTCAAGTCCCGCCCCTCGCACCAGTGAGGTGCCTATCGAAAAAGTTTGGGGTTAATGTATAATTTAAGAAATGCACTTCGCGGAGGTGAATTAACCCCATTGAAGAAGTTTCTCATATTTTTGTTTCTCTTTTCAGCCTTACAGGCAGAGTCCCTCTATGATGCTCTACTTCAGAGCTCTGGATTGAGGGATTCGACTTATTTTGACCCCACAACAGGATTTGTATACGAGACGAAAGTGCTGGGTAGAAGTCCTTACGGCGGACTCATGATTTCACCACTCTCCAGCTATCTCGAGGAGCGGCTAAATCAGGCTTTACTTGGCCCTATTTATTCTACCATAAAATCTTCGTACGCTGGTGCTTCGCAGACCGGTGGAGCAGGTTTGATTCCGGACATTGATATTCCGATAAAATTTCCTCGTGGACTGAGTTTTATCGGCGAGGGTGGGAAATTGCAGATCGAAGGGACCCAGAAAATAACCCTCGGCGGGACAAGCAATTATACAACAGGCGTCCGTCAGACCGAGATGGCCCACGTTTCTCATTTTCCACAGCTTACCATGAATCAGGAGCTCAATGTTCGACTGAAAGGTACCATAGGCCAGAAAATAAAGGTTGAGATTGACCACGACTCAAGACGCGAAAATAAGCTTAAAAATAAAGTCGTTTTGAAATTCGAGGGTGATGACGACGACGTGGTGAAGTTGATTGAGGCTGGAGATACAAAACTAAGTATGAGCGGTTCTCAGCTTGTCAACTTCCCTGGAGGCGTCAAGAAAGGGCTCTTTGGTATTAAAACTGTGTTCCAGCTTGGCGGGCTCTCTGCAACTTTTGTTGCAACCCGGGAGCAGGGAGAATCCCAGACGAGGACCTTTCGCTCCAGTGCCGCAGTGGAATCCACGGCTATTTACGCAATCAACTATATCAAACACAAGTTTTTCTACGTTTACGACCCTGAAGGAATAACAAATTTGAGAGTTTTCCTCGATGACAATGATCCCACAAATGATGCCCAGCAGGGGGCTATTAACGGGGTCATGTACTACTACCCAACAGGTTCATACAATCCTGATCTTTCCATTGACAGTGTTAGTGGTAAATTTTTTGAGCTCCACAGTGGGCAGGATTTTAGTTACAACCCTGCGACGAGACTGCTTGTTTTGAAAACACCCCTTGAAGACGGGGAAAAGCTCGGTATCGCCTACCAGACACCTTCAGGCCATACAGTGGGCAATCTGCAGGATACCGCGAGGATAGTCTTAAAAATTCTCAAGCCACCGACCATTTACTTCCCCGGAGATTCTCTCAATCCTCATCCTGTAACTCACCAGGATTCAGCATATCTCGAGATATGGAACTACGACCTCAAGAACTACTACAATCTTGGGCAATTAAACATATCAGCGGATCAGCTGGACCTGACAATTTACAGAGATTCATCAGGAATTTTAAGATCCGGGGAAAACAACAAAACGTACCTTCAGATTCTTGGGCTCGATGCAAACGGTGATGGGAAGGTTGATAGAACCACAAATCGAGGATTCGTTATTCTGGACGAAGAAAACGGAATTCTTGCCTTCCCCAATCCTCTCCCCTTTGCTGACACGGTGCTCGAAAGTCCAGATTCCTCTTTTTACTGGAATCCGAGGCCCCCGGCCGATGCAGGTAAAAAATACGTACTCGTTATAAAAACTGCGCGCGCATCCAAAGTTTACAATCTCGGTTTGAACGTACTGGAAGGTAGTGAGGTCGTTATCGTAAATGGTCAAAGGCTCCAGAGGGGCAGAGATTATACCATTGACTATGATTTTGGAATACTTACCATAACAAACACGTCCGTTTTGACTCCCGGGGCCGACGTCGAGATTACCTACGAGACTGCTCCATTGTTTTCAGTAAAACAGAGGTCACTCTGGGGAGCAAGGTTTGAGTATGATTTTGGACCACACCTGAAGATCGGCTCCACATGGCTTGGAAGGAGTGAGGCCACCCAGGAGAGGAAACCAAGGCTTGGGGAGGAACCTTTGAGGAACTTCCTCGGTGGTCTTGATTTCAAAATGAACTTCGACTTTATGTTCCTCTCAAAACTTTTGAACAAACTGCCTCTCATAAATGTTGAATCTCCCTCTCATATTGAATGGAACGGGGAGGTGGCTACTTCATTCCCGAATCCCAACACACTTGGCAAGGCTTATCTCGACGATATGGAGGGTATAAAGGATGCGGCTGACTTTCCAATTAACAGGTTTTTCTGGATTTACGGAAGCATTCCCATGTATCCTGACCAGACAGGGGGCTTTGCCAGTGCCGACACGGCAGACCTAGCCGATGGCCTGATCTGGGCAACACCGGTTGACATGGTGAAAAAAGGCGATGTTTACCCAAATATCAATGATGAGACCCGGGATGAGTACTTACCTGTTTTGATGATCATCCCTCAAATTACCCGTGCCCATCCGGACTCTGCATGGGCAAGTCTAAATACCTTACTTTCGAGAGACGGTGAAGATTATGAGAAAAAGGAATATCTCGAAGTTGTCGTAAAAGGGGATAGCCTCAAACTTCACATAGACTTTGGCAAAAATATATCTGAAAATTCCATCTGGAGGGACCGTGCCGGGAGGATAAAGAGCTATTCTCCTGACACGATAGCAGACGAGGATTTGAACCACGACGGGATTTTTGAAGCAGATTCCGAGGACGTGGGCCTCGACATGGTTCGCGGAAAAGATAGCAACTGGAACTCCGGATCAAGTGACGATGGAAACGACGATTACTCCTACAATCCATCCAACCCTCATGATTACTCTAAAATTGATGGAACCGAGGGTAACGGTCGAAGGGACTCTGAGGACCTCGATAGAGACGGAGTATTAAACACAGCAAACGACTATTTTGAATATACAATAGACCTGAGTGATACGGCTTTTCTTAACCGCTATGGCTACGAATACAACGGATGGAAACACTACCTGATTCCACTTAGGGAAACCGGTGTTTATCAGACTATCGGTGATCCAAGCTGGCGACTCATTAAGTATGCGAGGATATGGCTTGATGGAATAACACGGACAGACACAGTTATGATCGCCTCAATTTCTGTGGTGGGAACAAAATGGGAAAACAGAGGAGTGCTGTCATCGGACACACTTTCACCTGTGGACTCCACAGAGTCCTTTAAAATTTCAACCGTAGATAACAAAACCAGCCCTATTTACACTCCCCCACCCTGGGTGGAAATTGAGAAGGATGAAAGGGGCAGGGAGCTGAAGGAAAGCTCTCTTTCCATGGAGTACGAGAATCTCGCTCCTGATCACTACGGCCTTGCCCGAAGAATTCTTTTCCAGGAAGAGGATTTCCTGACATACAAAAAAATCGCCTTCTCGGTGAGATTGAAACCCGGAGTAAATCCACCATACCCCGAAGTTTTTATAAGATTCGGTGATACCCTGAATTTCTACGAATACAATATACAGTTGAACGACCACAACTGGCATTACGTGGTTATCCCCATAGACAGCCTGACACAGTTCAAGCTCAGATTCTTGAGGCAGCACCTCAGCGATACCACATACATCCGTGAGGGCCATTACGGTATCCGTGGGAATCCTTCTTTCGGTCGAATTAAGGTGTATATGCTTGGAGTTAGAAATCCTGATTCCAGTGCTGCGAGAATGACAGGTGTTGTCTGGGTGGACGATATTACGCTGAATGACCCTATAAGGAAAAGAGGCTCCGCCATGTCCACAAGCCTGAAGCTAAACCTCGCCAACATTACTTCTATCAACCTTTCCTACTCAAAGGAAGAGGATAACTTTATGAAGTTAATGGACACTCGGCGTGTTCGTGGGCAAACAGAGGCCTTTGGACTCGTGGTCAGTACTGGTCTGGACAAACTAATGCCACGGCAATGGGGATTCAATTTACCCATTACGTTTAATTACACCTGGAATCGAAGTCTGCCGAAGTATGAAACCAATACTGATATTCTGCTGTCCCCCGAGCAGAAGAAACGCGAGCAGAGTCTGAGTTTCAGGAAAAATTTCACTGCATCATTCTCAAAAACCGGCTCGAGATTCTTCCTCTTTAAATATTTGATAGACCCATTAAACCTCAGATTCAATCAGATAATAACCTCTGGGAGATCACCCCTGAATATTGATACAACAAACACCATCACCTTCACGGGAAGATATACGCTGAATTTCCCCGGGTCTCATGGCTTTAAGCTTCTTGGAGTTGCATTCAATTTCCTGCCGAGCAATATTCAAATCAACGGTGGTTACAGCAAAAACTACCAGAAAAAATTCAATCTAACGTCTATGATTTTAACGAAGAATCAAACAAGGGCATATACTCTATCAACGAGTACCTCTTATTCACCGATAAAGAATCTTTCTTTTTCATATGGCCGTAACATAGCATTCGACCCCGACTGGAATCCGGTCAAATGGTATGGTACAGAGACAAGTTTTGACGAGAGTCAGAGAATTTCCTACAATTTGAATCTGTTTAATTTATTGAGGCCTCAGCTCAGCTACTCTGCATCTTACCGAGAAGACCACAGCAAAGACATACAGGTAGAGGGTGTGCCAGATGTAAGAAATGCACAACTCAGCAATGAATTCGATGCCAGTACACCTGTCCCAATCAGTGAAATTTTGAGAAAAATTGCTAACCTGAGGGATAAATCAAAGGACAAAGATCTTGAGAAGGCAGGGCCTGTCCACTATCTCCTCTACATACTCGACAAAATTTCTACTTATGTTTCATCGCCACAGTTTTCATATAAGAGAACCGAGAACAACTCGAAGAATTATCTCTTCGCCCGTCCTGAAGCTGTTTACAGGCTGGGATTCAAGAAGAACTTCCATATACCAGCCTATGATACCACAAGGGATAACGCCACAAACAGGGAATCTTATTCGCTGGGCGGTGGACTGACGTTTCCATTCGTGTCTTTAAACTATTCCACAAGTTATGGCTATACCGAGACTTACCAGTACGCAAACGCCAATTTCACAAAATCTTACACTCTACCACACCTCGAAATACAGCTCTCGACCCTATCAAAACTGATAGGCGGCCTGACAAACAAGATTTCTTCACTCTCCATCAGTACAAGTATAGACCGAAGTTTCACAAGGTCCGGAAATTTAATGACACATAAGCTCACTCAAGAGGACAGGCAGCTAAGTATATCTCCTACCATCAATTTCACCCTGAGAAATGGGCTTACTACCACGATCACTTACACGAGAAATACCACCAACACCGATTACTTTGACGTTCTATCCACGCCTCTGAGCAGCCAGAATACATCGTTCAACATGAACTCATCTTACACTTTTTCGAGACCCGGAGGTTATTCCATTAAGCTTTGGGGCAACCGTGTCATACGGATAAAGAGCCAGGTAACACTAACGATGAACATTCAGTACAACCATACTCTGCAAAAACGTTCCACAGTGATAAGTAACACTTTCAATAAGAGCTTCTCGCTCACCGGAAGCTACAACTTTGCAAGGAATATTCTCGGCTCCCTGCAGATTTACTACCAGTCAACCGGTGACAAGCTTACGGGCCGGACAAACCACAATATTTCTGTGAATGCGAGCGCTACGTTCAATTTCTGAGAATCTTACAAGTTTTGAAAAAAGTATCCTTGTCTTTCTGGTCATTTCGCTTGTTCTCGGCCTATCTTTAAAACTTGCCCACGTGAGGCACCGAGAGTCTGTGAAGAAAAGGGCAAGAGTTAATATAAATGAAGCGGGGATAGACGAGCTTCTGGAAATACCCGGAGTTGGTCCTCGCACAGCAAAAAACATCGTTGAATACAGAAAAGAACACGGGAAATTCAGAAGTATCGAGGAAATCAGGCATGTCAAAGGTATTGGTGAGAGCAAATTCAAGCGCATCAAAGACTACATTACGGTTCAGTGACCTCGTTGAAGCAGGTATCATCAAAGCTATTTTTCATCTATGGTCTCCCACAGTCTCCTGTAGAGTGGTGGGGAAAATCTTCTATGATGAGCCCGTGATTTACGTTTTCTGGCACAACAAAATGTTTGGACTCATAAGACTGATGCGAAAAAGAGGCATTCACGTTCTGGTCTCTCGGCACCGGGACGGAGAAAAGATTGCAAGAGTGGTAAAAAGTTTTGGCTACAATTTTGTGAGAGGTTCCTCATCAAGGGGCTCAATCCGCGCCCTTAAGGAGCTTTCAAGATTGCTTAAAAATGGCAACCAGATTGCTATTACACCAGATGGGCCCACAGGGCCGAGATGGCAGTTTAAGGAAGGGGCAATGTTTTTATCGAAAATCACCGGTGTTCCCATTATCTTTGTTGGAGTGGGATACGCAAAGAAATTGGTTCTCAATACCTGGGACCGTTTTGAGATTCCTTTACCATTCTCCCGGTGTGTTGTATATTCATCGCCTCCGTACTACGTTAAGAGGGGGGATACAGCAGAGAAGCTGGGTAATCTTTTAAAGAAGGCGACCCTTCGCGCAGAGGCTTTAAGCTATGGTGAAATTTGATAGAGTTTTAGGACACGAGAGGATAAAAAGCTACTTCTCCAGGGTTATAGAGGAAGATAACCTTGCCCCGGCATACCTCTTTTACGGACCTGAGGGAGTGGGAAAATCCAGCTTTGCCCTTGAAGTTGCCAAGGCATACAACTGCGAATCCGATGTAAGACCGTGTGGAGAGTGCCCCACATGCAAAAAGATGGATAAGCTAATACACCCGGACCTTATAATACTCTACCCGTCAAAACCATCAAATCTGCGTGAGCTTGCCATCGAACAGGGAAGATTGAAGCCTCTGGAGTTTGACCCCACAAAGAATATTACCATTGACCAGATTCGTGAGCTCCAGGACGAGCTGACAAAGGCACCATTTATGGCAAAAAAACGGTTTGTGATTTTCCTTTACGGTGAAAACCTCACCATCGAAGCTCAGAATTCACTCCTTAAAACACTTGAGGAGCCACCGGACAACACAGTCTTTATCATGGTTTCATCCAATATCGGGAAAATCCTGCCAACAATCCGCTCACGTAGCAGACTCATTAAATTTTCTTCTCTGAGGTTTGAAGAGTTCAAAGACTATCCCTTCAGCACAACCTACCCGATTACACTTCTTTACCGACTCTCAGATGGAAGTATAGGACGCGCAAAAAAACTTCTCGAGACAGATTTCCTTCCAATTCGGATTGATATTTTGAATGCACTTTCAGAAAATGACCCCTACAAGTTTTTGGATGTGATAAAGCCCCGGATCATAACTCGTGAGAACGCCCAGGATTTTATAAAAATATATCTAACACTTACGCGTGACCTTCTGCTTGCACATTCTGGCTCCGAGAATCTGGTTGCAAATGTTGATCTCAAGACGCTCATCAAAGCAACCTCAAAGAGACTTTCATACAGAAAGATTGAAAAATTAATTGCCACGGGGTACGAAGCAGAGAGGTATCTTTCACGCTTTTTAAACCTTGAGAGCATATTGCTTATCCTTGCTGAGCCTTTCGCAAAATAACTTTCATTAAATTATGATTCGAAATATGAAAGATATACATCGGAGCTCGCTAAATATTTGTGAAGAGAGCAGGCCTCAATACTTCAAATCGGGCTTGTTTTGGTTTATAATAGGCATCTTAGGAGGAGAGATATGCCAGAGAATATTCTACCGACACTTATAGAGGAAGAGATTCGTTCTTCTTACATTGACTATGCGATGAGTGTTATCGTCGGGCGTGCTCTGCCCGACGTGAGAGATGGATTGAAGCCAGTTCAGAGAAGGGTTCTATACGCTATGCGGGAGCTCGGACTCCTGCCCAATAGGCCCTTCAGAAAATCTGCAACTGTTGTTGGTGAAGTTATAGGTAAATACCATCCCCACGGTGACGGGCCAGTTTATGATACTCTTGTTAGAATGGCGCAGGATTTCTCACTCAGGTATCCGCTCATCGAGGGGCAGGGTAACTTTGGCTCAATTGATGGTGATCCACCTGCGGCGTACCGATATACAGAGGCACGTCTTTCCAAAGTTGCTGTCGAAATGCTTGTTGACCTCGATGAGGAAACAGTTGATTTTGTGCCTAATTTTGATGGACGTCTCACTGAGCCCGTTGTTTTACCATCGAAGTTTCCCAATCTTCTTGCCAACGGTTCATCTGGGATCGCCGTTGGTATGGCAACAAATATTCCCCCTCACAATATTGTGGAGCTCGTAGATGGCATTAAGGCAGTTATTGATAACCCGGGCATCACCGATGATGAGCTCTTTCAGTATATCAAGGGGCCTGATTTCCCCACCGGGGGCACGATTGTTGGGACCTCTGGAATAAGGGAGGCTTATCGCACCGGGCGCGGCAAGGTTCTCGTCAGATCAAAATACCACTTTGAATATCCAAAGGGGAAAAACACGCGAATTGTTTTTACTGAGATTCCATACCAGGTTTCAAAAACCACGATAATCGAGAGAATCGCAAAGCTTGTTAAAGAGAAAAAATTAGAGGGAATTGCAGATTTAAGGGATGAATCAGACCGCGAGGGCATCAGAATCGTAGTCGAGGTTAAAAGAGGAGCCAACGAGGAAGTAGTGTTAAACAGATTGCTGAAGCACACACCACTTCAGGATACTTTCGGCATTATTCTCCTCGCTCTTAAGGATGGTGAGCCCCGTGTGATGTCACTAAGGCAGATGATTGACGCCTTTATTGACCACCGGGTTGAAGTAGTTGAGAGAAGGACAAAATTCAGGCTGAGAAAAGCAGAAGAAAGGGCTCACATCTTAGAAGGATTTAAGATCGCAGTTGCCAATATTGACAGGGTCATTGAGATTATTAAGGGCTCTGCTGACCAGGCAGAGGCACGTCGCAAGCTCATGGAAGAGTTCTCACTCTCCGAGGCACAGGCAAAGGCTATCCTTGATATGAGACTCGGTAACCTCACAAGGATGGATATCAACAAGATTGAGGAAGAGTACCAGAAGCTTCTTAAAGACATTGAAAGATTTAGAGCAATTCTCGCATCGAGGAGGATGCTCTTTGAGGTAATCAAAGAGGAACTCGACGATATTAAGAGCAAATTTGGTGATGAGAGACGCACGGAGATTATTGATGAGGAGCCTGTGGATATTTCCATCGAGGACCTCATTCCAGATGAGCCTGTGGGGATTACCCTGACTTACCAGGGATACATCAAGAGAACTCCTATCAAATCTTACTCTGCACAGGGAAGAGGCGGCGTTGGGAGAAGGGGAATTTCAACCTATGAGGATGATTTTCCCTGGCTTGTAACTGTGGCGAAAAACCACGACAACATGCTTCTCCTATCAAACTTCGGCCGCGCTTACCTGACAAAGGTTTATCACATACCTGAGGGTAGTCTTCAGGCAAAGGGTAAGCCGATAAAGACCTTCCTGAGACTCAAAGATGGAGAGAAAATTATTGAAATCATCCCATTCAGAGAATTTGATGATAACAAGTTTGTATTTATGGCAACTTCCCGCGGCATAGTGAAAAAAGTGCCACTTAAGGCATTTGCCAATGCAGGAAGGGGCGGGATAATTGCTATCAAACTGCTCGATGAAGATGCAGTAATTGGCGCGGTCATTACGAGTGGTAATGACGAGATTATTATAGCCAAGACCAATGGGATTGGAGTCAGATTCCACGAATCAGATGTGCGACCAACCGGACGTAGCTCCATGGGAGTGAGAGGCACCCGGGTGGAGGAAGGCGCAAAGTGTATTTCACTGGTCAGAGTGGCGAATGGTGATAATCTTTTGATTGTTACGAGAAGAGGCTATGGCAAGAAGCTCAAGATTGATACAATCAGGAAGGTGAGAAGAGGCGGTAAGGGTGTTAGGTTTACGAAAGTAGATGCAAAGACCGGAGAACTCGTAAAGGTAAGCGCTATAAATGGCAATGATGATGTGATACTCATCACCCAGAATGGTAACGTGTTGAGATTGAAATCCAAAACTATCAACTTTTATAGCAGAAATGCACGGGGCGTGAGACTCATGAGAGTAAAGGATGACGACATCATCGTGGATGCAGCAGTAATCCACAAGACAAAGGAGGAAGAATGAGCTTAATCCTCGCCCTGATCATAGGGTTTTCGCCGTCTGTTCCATTTAAGGGTAAGCCTTTGCTTCGCAATACTGTCATGTCTCTTTTAATTCCGGGCTCTTCCCAGATTCTCTATGGTTCGAAAGTCAAAGGATACGCATTTGTCGCCACTGAGATTTTTGGATTTTTCGGCAATTTTTACTATCTACACGCAGCGGAAATTGCCCGTCAAAGGTACAAAATCTACGCATACATGGAGGCTGGCGCTGACCCCCAGAATCCGGATGGAGATTACTGGGAGGCTATTGAGAGACGTCGAACCCGGGACGAGTACATCCAGTACCTATGGAGACAGGCAAGGAGCAGGTATCCACAGGACCCTGAGAAACAGCAGGAGTATGTTAACCGGCACATGGTGAATGGAAACTGGAGCTTCCCCACGCTTGAGCTGTGGTTCAGGTACCGCAAGATGAGGAGAACAGAGCGTTCTAACCTCGAGAATGCAGGAGTAATGGTGGGAGTCATAATTGCCAATCATATCTTTTCTGCCATTGACGCCTTCGTGTCCACAAAACTCTCTTCCCACGGAATTGGTATGAATTCAAGGGTAAGCCCTTACGGCGCATCCGTTGAATTAACCTACAGGTTTTAGCATGGTGGAATTTGACTTTCAAAATTACTGGAAAGTCCGTCAGAAAATTGTCAATGAAGCACTGAATGAGTATCTTCCCACTGATTCGTCCGGTCCGCGAGTTCTTATTGATGCTATGCGATATACATTGTTTGCAGGGGGAAAGAGACTTCGTCCACTCCTTGCAATCATCGGTTACGAGCTTTCCGGTGGGGAAAATCTCAGGGACGAGCTCCTGCCCATCGCTTGTGGGATCGAGATGATTCATACATTCTCACTGATTCACGACGACCTTCCGGCTATGGACAATGATGATTTCAGGAGAGGGAAACCTACTAACCATAAGGTATTCGGTGAGGCGATTGCCATTCTGGCAGGAGATGCTCTTTTTGGTCATGCATTTTACACCATGGTGCGCTCCACCATTCCGCCAGATAGGATGGTTCGAGTAATAAGGGAAATCACGGATGCTATTGGCCTTGACGGGATGTTGGGTGGTCAGGTGGCTGATGTAACCGGTGAGAATAAGGAGCCTTCGGAAGAGATAGTCAGGTATATTCATTCGAGGAAAACGGGCAAATTTATCCGGGCCTCACTTACGTCAGGTGGTATCGCAGCCGGTGCACCCCAACATATCCTTGATGTTTTTCACAGTGTGGGGGACAAGATTGGTCTGACATTTCAGATTGTTGACGATATTCTCGATGAAATTGGTGATAAGAGTAAACTTGGCAAGAGTGTCGGGAAGGACCGTGAGAGTGGTAAGCAGACCTATGTTCGCGTGTTTGGACTGGAGAAGGCAAAGAAAGAGGCAAGCCGGCTGGCAAGTGAGGCCATTTCTGAGGTTGAGAATACTTTTGGAGAGACAGCGGGTGCTCCCCTCATTTCACTTATAAGGTTTATAGTTGAAAGGAACTACTGAAACTTGCAGGTTCTAATCCAGATTTTCACCAATAAATACTTCCTTGTACCACTACTGACGGGCTTTCTTGCTCAGATCTTCAAGTTTTTCCTATACTGGTACATCAACAGGGAAGCGGATTTTAGGTGGTTATTTTACACCGGGGGAATGCCCAGTGCCCATTCAGCCTCGGTGATGTCCCTATCAACAATAGTAGGAATTAACAAGGGTTTCGATTCCGTTATTTTTGGAGTAACATTATACTTCAGTCTCATCGTAATGTACGATGCGGCGGGACTTAGAAGGGCTGCGGGCCAGCAGGCGCGCGTTATTAACAAAATGATGGAGGAGCTGAAAATTTCGCATAGGATAAGGGAGGAAAGGCTCAGAGAATTTTTAGGCCATACTCCTTTTGAAGTGCTTGTTGGTGCAATTTTTGGTATTTTAACAGGAATTTTGATGAGGTGAGAGTATGAACATTTACAGGATTCTTTATGAGCTTGCTTTCTTTACACCGCCCCTTTTGCTGGCACTGACACTGCATGAATTTGCTCATGCTTACAGTGCTTATAAATTAGGCGATCCAACTGCAAAGATCCTGGGGAGAATGACGCTTGACCCATTTAAACATATCGATATTATCGGTCTTATCATGCTCTTTCTTGTCCATATTGGATGGGCAAAGCCTGTACCTGTAAATTACAGCAACCTCAGGAATCCCAAACGTGATGTAATGATCGTTGCTTTTGCAGGGCCTTTTATGAATCTCATAACCGCTGTGATCGGTGGCGTAATTTACCGTTATACGAGTCAACTCGCTTTGCCAAAATATCTGGCACCTTTAAACGATATGCTTCTTATATTTGTGCTTATTAGCCTCATTCTGGCTTTTTTCAACCTTATCCCGGTTCCACCCCTTGATGGCTGGCGTATTGTCTCAGCCTATACAAAACCCGAGAAACTCAGGGTTTACGAAACTTATGGGGCTATTTTGCTGCTTCTTTTATTCTTCTCCCCATATCTCATAGGGGTGGATGTTCTGGGCATGTATCTAAGGCCACTTGTTGGTATTTCAACAAAATTAATAATTGGCGTTGATCTTTCAAAATTCTTCATCTAAAAAGGAGTGGATTATGGAAACTCAGAATCTGGGACATTCGTCATTTGAAATTTTGAAGAAAGCTCGCGAGCTTGAAAGACAGGGGAAGAAGGTTATTCATCTCCATATCGGGGAGCCAGACTTCAAGACTCCTGAGAACATAATCAAGGCCGCTTATGAGGCCATGGAGGCGGGGTTCACCCACTATACTGATCCGCAGGGCATCCTTGACCTTCGTGAGGCAATCACCTGGTATCAGGGGAAATACAGGGGTAGAGAGGTTTCTCCTGAAAGAATAATTGTCACTCCGGGCGCCAAAATGATGATACTTTATTCCCTTCTTGTTACAGTTGAGCCCGGAGATGAGGTAATTTACCCGGACCCTGGATATATGTCGTATCACACACATATTCTGCTTGCCGGCGGGAAACCTGTGCCCTGGAAACTCTCCATGGAGAAGGGATTCAAGCACGAGCCCGAGACGCTAAAATCGCTGATCACGGAAAAGACAAGGGCACTGATTCTCAATTTTCCCCACAATCCCACAGGGGTAACAATCGATCGAGAAACACTAAAGGAGATTATTGATATTGCGGTAAAGCATGGAATTTACATAATTTCCGACGAAATTTATTCCCGCATTTTGTTTGAAGGTGAGCACGTAAGTGCATTTAGCTTTGGAGAAGCGGATAACCTTTTATTTTTGATTGACGGATTCTCCAAAACCTATGCAATGACGGGATGGAGGATTGGGTATGGAATTATACCGGAGAAATTTGTAGGAAAGGTTGTGAAACTTCAGACGAATACTGTATCCTGCGCTACGTCTTTTGTCCAGAAGGCTGCCATAGAGGCGATAAAAGGTCCCCAGGATTCGGTGGACTTTATGGTGGGAGCCTTTAAGCGTAGAAAAGACCTTGTGGTTTCCATGCTTAAAGGGAAGCTTGATTTTGTGGAACCTCATGGAGCCTTTTACATCTTTCCCTACGTAGGAGTGGATTCTGAGAGTTTTGCCCATTTCCTGTTAGATGAGTATCAGGTAGCGGTTCTGCCGGGCTCTTATTTTGGGGAAACGAAGAAATTTATAAGAATCTCTTTTGCCAACAGTGACGAAAACATCCGCGAAGGCATTTCACGCTTATTAGAGGCGGTTGAGAGATTTAAGGGGCTAAAGTAAGCCGTCTTTATAGCCATCGGCAGAGCATTATAATAATGTGATGAAGACTTTTAGGGAGCTTTATTATGCCCTGCCGAGGTTAAGAGAGCTGGCTTTTTCGGGTCCACCACTCCAGAGATGGCGAGAAAAATCCGTTAAAGGCATTTTCCACATACTTAAAAATTCAGGGATAAAGAAAGGAAAGCTGCTTGAGGTTGGCTGTGGCGCCGGATTTCTCGCAAGAAAGTTAGGCGTTCACTTCCCATCATTAAATATCCTCGCCATCGATATTTCCCCTGAACTTATTAACTGGGCCAAGAGGAGAAAAAATCCCCCCAATGTCAATTTCATGGTTCAGGATTTCTTAAATTTTGAGGGGGAATTTGATGTTGTAATATCAATGGAAGTCATGCCGGTTATAGGTGGACTTGGCGATAAATTCCTTGACCAGTTTGCAAAAGTTACCAAACCCGGAGGACTTCTTATTTTGACCCATTTACGGCCCAATATTTACACGAGGTTGTACCGTAAGTTCTGGAAAGCCTTTAGAATCGGGGAAATCGTGGGTGAGCATCCGGAGGAATTTTTGAAAAAAGTTGAGAAGCGGGGTTTTTCAGGTTACTATTATTCACTTGACTATCTGGAGGGAAAGTATATGGTGGTAATGCGGAGGGGTGGCCGAGTGGATGAAGGCGCGCGATTCGAAATCGCGTATCCCCGTAAAAGGGGATCGTGGGTTCGAATCCCACCCCCTCCGCCATAATTAACAAAGGAGTCGCAGGATGAATGAGGTTATCGAAAAACTCAAGGTCGGCTATAATCTTGACGAGGAGCTGGCTCACCTCCTCTATTCAAGGGGACTTAAACATCCAGACCTCATTCCGGTTACATTTGAACCCACAATTTTCAATCTCACTCCACCTGAGAGTCTGCCGAATATCAGAGAAGCTGTGAGAAAGCTTCTTACAGCCATCGGGAGACGGGATAAAATTTGTGTTTGGGGGCATGAAGACTCCGACGGTGTTACTTCAACCTATGTGCTCAAGACCACCATTGATTATCTTGGTGGAATAACCACTTATTACATCCCCTCTAAGGCCACAGAGGGACACGGACTTTCAGAAAAGGGCCTAAAAATAGTAAAAGAGCAGGGAGTGAGTCTAATCGTAACAGTAGATAGCGGCATGGGATCGGTAAAAGAAGTCGAAATTGCCCGTGAAATGGGAATAGATGTGATAATCACAGACCATCATGAAATTCCGAAGGTTCTTCCCGATACAATTGTAGTTAATCCCAAATTGGGCGGTGCGAGCTTTCCCTATCTTGCAGGTGTGGGTGTGGCATTTAAAGTAGCCTGGGGACTCCTAAAAGTGTTTAAAGGCTGGGGGATAAAAGAGATCTTGGAGAAAAAGCCAGACCTAATTATCATGGCTGCCATCGGCACACTTGCTGACCGGGTCCCACTCTGGAATGAAAACCGTGCCCTCTATCTCAAAGGGCGAGAGCTTTTCGACTCGTGGAATCATCCATTTAAGACTGCATATCAAGAGCTTAAGGGTGAGTTCCCGGATTTCGACATTGTTGTAAGCATCACATCTGCAGGCAAGTCTGTGGATGGCGTTAATCCTTCAGCAGAAATTTTCCTGAGAAGGGATAAAGATGAGATAATGCCCATACTTGCCGGACTTCTGCAGGAAATCGAGAAATGGCAGACGAATACCGAAGAACTCCTTAAAAAGGCCCTCGGAAGGATAAGCAGGGTCAGGAACTATATCCTGCTCGATATGGAAGATACTGAGCCGAGGTATCTCGGCTTTTTGGCTTCAAAATTAAAGGACAGGTATGGTGTACCGACCATAGTGATGGGTCGTAAGAGTGATGGGACAGTGGCAGCAGAGGTACGGGCTCCCAAGGGTTTTAACTCTCTTGAGCTCCTCGATTACCTTTCTGACCTCTTTATCAGCTATGGAGGCCACAAGCTCGCATCGGGCTTCAGCATGAGGGGAGAGAACCTTCCCCATCTTATTGAAGACACGGAAATTTACTTCAAAGAGAATGGCAACCTCTCCACTCAGTATGATATTGAAGCGGATTTCGAAAGGTTTCAGCACCTTTACCCACAGATAGAAACACTTTCCTCAAACGGAGTGGAAATACAGGTTAAGGTGGTGGGAGCCAGAGTTGAAGAGCTTAAAAAGCTTGTAGAAGAGGGGAAATTGAGTGACCCGAATAGCAAACTTTCGGATGTCTCACTTGATAAAGAGGTACAGGTAATCGTCTCTTTCTATAATGGCAATCACTCCATCACGGATGTGATTGCAGATTGAAAATGAAAAAATCTCACCCCCTCGATTATCTGATACTTTTAAGACCCACACTTCTGACTCCTGTTTGGGCTTTTCTCTTTTTGGGCTATTTCTGGAGTGCAAATTTAAATTACTTCGGTTTTACCCTGAATCTTCCTTCACGCTTCTGGTGGATTTTCCTCTCCTACACCCTTTTGATGGGTGGGGCCTACATAATCAACCAGATTACGGACAAGGAGACAGACAGGATCAATAGAAAGCTCTTCCTTATCGCAGATGACATTATATCTGTTAAAACCGCCCTTATTTACACTGTCGTGGTTGAGGCGATTTCTTTTGCTATAGCTATTAAACTGGGACGCGACTATCTCATAATCTGGATACTCTCTTTTCTCCTCGCTCTTGCCTACTCGGTGCCGCCAGTTAAACTCAAAGGAAAGCCTATAGTTGATATGCTTGCCAATGCTTTCGGCTACGGTTTCCTCAATTTTCTCGCCGGTTGGATTTCTGTAAGAACTATAAATTCATCTGCTTTTGCACACTCCATACCCTACATCCTCTCTGTTGCAGGAGTTTATATGAGCACCACCATTCCTGATATTGAAGGTGATAGGAAAGCAGGGGAGATAACTTCAGGGGTCTTCTTTGGCCCCACTGTTACGGCTATTCTCGCATTTTTTCTGATCTTACTTGCCCTGATGGCTGGCTTTATTGCACATGACTACTTTGTTGTGGTAGTTGCCACCCTGAGCCTCCCTTTTGTGGCCTCATCCATATTCAACAGTGAGGGGCTCCATGTGAAGCTTGCCTACCGAGTCCCGGGGGCACTGGTGCTTCTCTACCTTTCACTGAGATTCTTGCCATTACTGCTCCTCGGGCTTTTGACTTATTTTGGCCAAAAGCTTTATTATAGATGGCGTTTCAACCTCGACTATCCATCTCTCACAGGGAGGTAACATGCTAAGAACCCATACGTGTGGTGAATTGCGCAAAAAACATGTTGGTGAGACTGTAACACTTTCA
>WFZT01000149.1 GCA_015489415.1 Caldifarciminota bacterium
ATTTCTCCGGGGTCCGGACTACCCACAAGGGCGATGGACAAAGGGACCGTGATGGTGAGTGCAAGCATTACAAGTAAAAATATGTATGAGGCAAAAAATTTGCCGAGCAAAATGTCCGTGTCTTTGAGTGGCAGTGTAAAGAGAACCTCAATGGTGCCAAGCTTTCTCTCCTCTGCCCACTGTCTCATGGTGATGGCAGGGATGAAAAGCATAAAAATTACAGGGAGCATATTAAAATACCCCCTCATAGATGCCTCACCGTAGAGAAAAAAGGTTTTGAAAAACAACCATGAGGTCAGGCCAAGAAAGACAACAGTAATAATGTAACCCATAGTTGAGTTGTAATAAGATTTGAGCTCTTTCTTAATCACAGCACTCATGATGGCACCTCCTCGGTTATGAGGGAAAGGAACACATCTTCGAGGGTTGCCTTCTCACGCCACATCTCGAGGAGAATCCAGTCGTTGGTCTTTGCGAGCATGTAGAGTTTTTCTCTAATATCCTCTTCGCCTCTGGGCTTGATGATAAATTCCACTTCCTCGTTGGTAGATTTCTTTGAAGTGAAATTGTCAATCCACTCCACGCTTGAAAGAGTTGAACTAATGGCTTCTTCGTGATCGCGGAAAATTACGTGAATTGTGGCGCCTCCACGGGCCATGGCTGTAAGCTCTTCAGGTGAGCCAGAAGCAACGATTTTTCCTTTGTTTATGATGAGTATTCGTGTCGAGGTTGCAGCAGCCTCCGGAAGGATATGGGTGGATATGATTAGAGTTTTCTCCTTCCCGAGTTCCTTTATTAAGCTTCTGATTTCCACGATTTGAGTGGGGTCGAGTCCCGTAGTGGGCTCATCGAGGATGAGGATTTCGGGATCGTGGAGGAGTGCCTGGGCGAGTCCCACCCTCTGCTTGTACCCCTTGGAAAGCTCGCCGATAGGACGATAAACAACGTGGCTGATGTCCACGGTATTGATTACTCTGTCTATCTCGGATTTCAGTTTGTGTTTTTTTAGCCCCCGGGCTTCACCTATGAATTCAAGGTACTCCATGACTTCCATATCGTAATAGAGCGGGTTGTCCTCGGGCAGGTATCCGATATTTCTCTTGACCTCCAGGGGCTCCTCAAGCACACTCACTCCTTTTACTCTCACATCTCCTGAGTCTGGATAGAGGTAGCCTGTGATGATTCGCATGGTGGTGGTTTTGCCGGCGCCGTTGGGTCCAAGAAATCCAACTATTTCGCCTTTTTTCACCTCAAAGCTCACATCATCGAGGGCTTTGACAAAACCATAGTGCTTCACAATATTTCTGACCTCGATCATTGCAATTCCCCCGGGAAATGGATTGGAATAAAAAATTATATCCGCCCCAAACTAACTGTCAAATTGAGGGGGCTTGTCAAATAAAATTCTTCATTACCTCTATCTTTATCATTACACTTCATATAGAAGGAAGGATGGTGCGGGAGACTCTTTTGTCTAAACTTTGAAAATTGGTGTTCGGGACTTTAAATTAGTTTGTTAGAACTGGAGGATTAAATGGCTAAGAATAAACTTCTTGAGGAACTGCCGGGAGAATGGAGAGAATGGACCGTTAAATGGCCGCAAGATTTGCAAGACCATGCCCTCATTATTGCTTTAAATGCCATGCAAAATGGTGTTGGACCTGATAAAGCATTCGACGTAGCGAAGAATGACACGAGAATTCTTATGACTCTCGTCAACATGGCGTTTCACTCTGACGATGAATCGCTCCAGAAAGTCAGGGAAGAACTAAAAGAACATAGAAAATTGCTTGGTCCCTTATGGAAAGTTGCAAAAGATACCTCACCCGAAGATTTTAAGAAGTATATGATTCTTTTAGTTATGGCAAAAATAAAATCAATGACTCAGAATGAACCGGCCAAATAAGACCTGTAGTTAAAAGAAGCAGGTTGCAAGCATCTGTGGACGAATATTGAAAAATTTTAAGCCAACGACGCATTAACCATGCTATCCTCCATGTCTTTACGGAGATTCTGGGGTTAAATGATGAACAATTTATAGAAGACAATCCTGATCGCCAGATTTCCTTTAGAAAACCAGGGAATAGGCCAAACCTGAAAGGTGTGCACAAAATTTCCAGCCTGTATTCCAAGATATAAGTTTCAACCACACTCGATTTGACATTAAATGGTGGTGTGTTTTAGTATATTCGCATGATTCAACGGCTTCTTGTTGCCAACCGTGGGGAAATCTCCTTAAGAATCGGACGTACCGCAAGGGACTTAGGAATCGAATACATTGCCATTTATTCTGATGCCGATAAAAATGCACTTCACGTGATACTCTCAGACAGGGCTTATCGGGTCGGGCCCCCTGAAAGTGAAAGAAGTTACCTCAATATGGACCGCATTATTTCTATTGCTAAAGAGGCAGGTGCTGACGCAATTCATCCAGGATACGGATTTTTATCAGAAAATGCAGAGTTTGCTCAGAAAGTCATAGAGGCTGGCCTCATCTTTATTGGCCCTCCACCCGAAGCCATGAGGCTCATGGGTGATAAACTTCAGGCGAGAAAACTTGCTCAAAAGGTAGGTGTCCCAACCGTCCCCGGCTCTAAAGAGGGGATTTCCACAGTGGAAGAAGGTATCGAGATTGCAAGAAAAATAGGTTTTCCGGTGCTTCTCAAAGCTGCTATGGGAGGTGGCGGTAAGGGGATGAGGGTGGTAAGAGAGGAGCAGGAATTTGCCTCTGCCTTCAAACTTGCTCAGGCCGAGGCATTGGGAGCCTTTGGTGACCCCACAATTTACATAGAGAAATTCATCGAAAACCCGAGACACGTGGAGATGCAGATTATTGCTGATAAGTATGGAAACGTTGTGTATCTCGGCGAGAGAGAATGCTCCATCCAGAGAAGACACCAGAAAATCATCGAGGAATCTCCTTCACCAATCATGACACCAGAGAAGAGAAAAGAGATGGGCGAAGCGGCAGTTGAGCTGATAAAGGCAGCAGGTTACTACAATGCAGGCACTGTGGAATTCCTCGTTGATAACGACCTTAACTTCTATTTCCTTGAGGTGAATGCAAGACTACAGGTGGAACATCCGGTTACAGAGGTCAGGCTCGGCATGGACCTTGTAAAAGAGCAAATCAGAGTGGCAGAGGGTGAGAAACTATCCTTTACTCAGAAAGATATAGAGCCCCGCGGCTGGGCCATTGAGGCGCGCATTTACGCGGAAGACCCTGCCAACAACTTTTTCCCATCACCGGGCAAGATCACCTTTTTAAGAGAGCCCAACGGGCCATACATCAGGGTAGATTCAGGAATTTACCAAGGGTACGAGGTGCCCATTTATTACGATCCCATGCTTTCCAAGCTCATTGCATGGGGAGAAGACCGTGAAGAGGCCCTGAATCGCTTAGAACGTGCACTAAACGAATACATTGTTTTTGGAATTCAAACTGCCATTGATTTCCACAAAAAGATTATCAACGATGAGAGATTTCGTCGCGGTGATATTCACACAGGATTCTTAAATGAATTCCACTATTCACCGGTGGAGAGGAAAAAAGAGGCTGCTCTTGCGGGCTCACTTGTATTTTCCATAAGGTCTGCAGTGCCATCAGAGCCAAAAGGTGAGTGTATAAAAGAGAGCAAGTGGAAAGTCATAGGTAGAGAATTGGCGTTGAAGGGAGGCTTTGATGAAATACTGGATTGAATTTGAAGATGGTGGATTTGAAGTCTCCATAATTGATGAAAACGGCTCAAAGCGAATATTTTTAAACGGCGAATCGAGTGAAGTTGAGCTCTTGAGTCTCGATGGCAAGAATACTTATGTGGCCTTTGTTGATGGACGTCCCTTAATTTTTCAGGCAAATTTTAAATCAAATGGAACCCTTGAGATCAGCTTCCCGGACAGGACTCACGAAATGACCATCGTAAAGTCCATTGGGCGTTCAGGTGAGAGAAGGAAGGCAGAGCAGAAAGGGCCCAGGAAAGTAAAGTCTCCGATGTCCGGCTTAATTGTTGATGTGATGGCCGAGATAGGCCGAGAGGTTAAAAAGGGCGAGGCCCTGCTCGTTCTCGAGGCCATGAAGATGAGAAACGAGATAAAGGCCCCGCGCGATGGGGTGGTCAAGGAACTTAAAGTTTCAAAGGGCCAGACCGTTGAGGCTGGCGCTGTACTTTTAACCATTGAATAATCTGGTCTTTTAAAAGTGCGTAAAATATTTTGAGTTTATATGACCGGTCGGTCAGAAAATACACCCTGGAGGTGATTTATGCTGAGCTTAATTGAAAAAGTTATACTCACTATCATTATCGTGGTTGGTGTGTATCTCTCCTTTAAGGCGTTTTATATCAGGTACCTTCTCGTTAAAAAGGGACAGCCTGATAAGAGAACCAACAACTGGCCTAAACGGCTATGGTATGCGATATTGCATGTATTCTGCCAGAGATGCACCCTGAGGGATAGGCCCTGGACTGGTATGCTTCACTTCTTCGTGTTCTGGGGGTTTGTCTTCTTTGCCCTTGTGACAATCAACCACGTTCTATCAGGTTATTCCGAGTACCTGTACATCTTTCGTGGTGGATTTGGAAAGGTTTACACAAATATCGTAGACCTGATCGCCCTTCTTGTTCTTTTTGGTATCTTGGGCCTTGCGTTCAGGAGATACGTCTTGAGGCCACCTTCACTTTTGCATCCACCTGAAGACTCCGGTGTAATTGTGCATCCACGTGGTAAAGAAAGGCCTCAGCTCGAATCCACCATTGTCATTCTTTTGATCAGCGGTCTTATGATTTCCTATCTCCTTATGGAGGGTTTTGGGATCAGTCTTGGGATTGAGGAACAAAAGCCATTCTTTGGCCAGTTTCTTGCGTCTTTCCTGCCACCATCAATGGTGGGATTCAAAGTTTTCTGGTGGACACACATTGTTTTGATTCTCACGTTTTTGGTTTTCATCCCAAATTCAAAACACCTTCACCTTGTTACCGGGCCTTTCAATGCATTTTTCAAGTATGATAAACCTTCGGGAAAGCTAACCACCCTCGATCTTGAGAACGCGGAATTTTTCGGCGCTTCAAAGCTGGAGCAGCTTTCATGGAAACGCCTTTATGATTCATTTACCTGTATTGAATGTGGCAGGTGTCAGGACGTATGCCCTGCCTACGCATCCGGAAAGCCCCTATCACCCAAGTGGATCATTTTGAACATACAGTTTAATTTACTCGATGAAAAAGATAATCTGCTTAAGAAAGGAGAATCTGAACGGCAGCTTGTGGGGACTGTGGTTTCAGAAGATGGACTCTGGTCATGCACCACCTGCGGCGCTTGCTTACACCACTGCCCCATGAGTAACGAGCACATGTTTGATATCATTGACATGAGACGTTACATGGTGCTTGAAGAGAGTAAATTCCCGTCTGAAATTACAACAGCGTTCAAAAACTTCGAAGTTGCGTCCAATCCTTGGGGAATCGACAATAGCACACGTGGTGATTGGGCGAAAGGACTCGATGTGCCCCTGATGTCTGAAAAAGGTAAGGCAGAATACCTGCTCTTTGTTGGCTGTATGGCCTCTTTTGATGAAACGACCAAGAAGACGGCTGTGGCGCTTGCAAAGATTTTAAATAAGGCAGGAATTGATTATGCAATTCTTGGTCCTGAAGAGATGTGCTGCGGTGATTCGGCAAGAAGACTCGGCAACGAGTATCTTTACCAGATGCTTGCCATGCAGAACATCGAGACGTTCGACAACTATGGTGTGAAGAAAATCATCACAATATGTCCACACGGGTACAATACGATCAAGAATGAATACCCTGATTTTGGTGGCAATTATGAAGTTTACCATTACACAGAGATCATCGAAAAATTACTCAAAGAGGGTAAGATCAAGCTCAAGAAAGAGCACAAAGGTAAGATAACCTTCCATGACCCCTGTTATCTTGGCCGTCACAACGGAGTTTATGATGCACCGCGTGATGTCTTGACATCAATCAAGGGTGTCCAGCTTGTTGAAATGGAGAAAAACAGAGAGAATTCCTTCTGCTGCGGAGCTGGTGGTGGTAGCATGTGGTTTGAGGTGAATATAGGTCAGAGGCTGAATGTGATGAGGATGGAGCAGGCAATAGAAACAGGGGCCAAAGAAGTTGCTGTCGCATGCCCATTCTGCTATGCCATGTTTGATGATGCGGCAAAAGTTAAGGGTGTAGAGGAAGAGGTAAAGGTTCGTGACATTGCCCAGCTTGTAGCTGAGGCGATGGAGGATTAGGGATTTTAGGGTTTAGGGTGCGTTCTGCATAAGCACAGTGTGAAATGGAATTCACGTAATTAAGTAGTGTTATTTTTTGGGTGCGTCCGCGCACGAAGTGCGCGGACGCACCCCTCACTAAACTATTTAATTACAATAAACCTGCCCCTTCTAATTTTGCCCTTCGATGAAAGCTCAGCAAAGTAAACACCAGAGGGGAAGCTCAAAGTTCTTACACTTTCTCCATTCCCGGTTATTTCTTTGATGAGCCTTCCTGAGGGTGAATATATCTGGAGTCTCCATTTGCCGTTAGCCCTTATATGAAGCTGGACAGATCGATGAATTTGATAGATTTCCATGAAGAGCTGGGCCGATGAGGGTGGTCTCTCGGCAACCGAGTGTGGATTGAAGACATAAGGACCTGATAAGACGCTGCCGTTTGTGGCCGATGCAGAATCGAAACTGGAGATATAAATCCCCACACTACTGTCAGGAGAAATATGGAAGCTCACAGCAGTATCGGAGGTGGTCAAAATTTTCCTGATCGTTTCAGGATTTTGCGGATCAAATAAATACACATGGTATCCTGCAATAGGATAGCTTCCGGCTTCAGCAGGATGCCAGATTGCCGTCAGGATGCTGGATGTTGAGTCGTACCTGAAGCCAGAGAATACAGGAGCACTGGGTGGTGTGATCAGGGAATCGTATTTTTGGACAAGTTCTGCGTAGCCATAGCCCTCGCTAACCTGCGAGATGTAATTCTCGTTTTGAAAGTTAGCGGTAAGTTTAGAAATCCATGTAATTCCTTCATAAAAGCGACTTGTCACGAAAGTGGTTATCTGGTCATCTACCCGTGGATGCATTTCAAGGAAAATGAGATTACTGTCATTCTGCCAGATTAACCTCCATCCTGCTGAGAAGTATTTTCCACTCACTTCATCATGAAAATATCCAAGTCTCTCCAGGCTAAATTGGGAAGTGTAGATTTCAAAGGAGGTATCCGGTGTGTGTCCGAAAATATTAAGGTGCCAGTAGTCGGGAGAATCAGGAACCGAATCCCCATCAAAGAGATTCCATATCTGAAGACCTAACCATTTGTTATTCTCAGAGGCGACAACAGAAAACCACTCATATCCACCCTGTGGAGTAACGACAAAGGGCCCCCACTGCCGGTCAATCCACGCAAGACCTGTGACATTGTGCACGGTGTCATTGATTGAAAGTCTACCTGTAACGTTCATAAAAGGGATAGCGTAGTAATAGCTGATATTGCCGGAGTCACCGAGGATGACGATCCCGGTGCTATCTATTGCAAAAGGATATTCAAAGGCACTGACCCGGAGTGAGCAGGATACGTGTGTATTCAGATCATGAGCTCCAATGATATATGAAAATGCCTGCCCATCCACAGGATAGGTCCACCTGAAGGTATCAACCGCAGTCCCATCAAGACTTCTATACGTGATATAGGTATGCCCCGTGTCTGCATTTAAAGAGCCCAGAATTTTCACACCGGAGTAGAAGGTATCTCTTGAAACGTCAGTCAGGTTAAAGATCCTTGCAACTGCCGGTTTTCTGAAGAATGTGAGCATAATTCCGAAACTGTCGGAATTCTCGTCTGTAAGAGCCATATTTAAGTACCACCATTCCGATAGTACTGTATCTGCGGGATGAGCACCCTCATCATGGGGAAACTCAAGCACCCCTACACTGTAAGGATAGCTCAACTGTCCCAAAAGAAGTAGCTGGACAAGCAAGGCCCATTCCATAATAGGCAGCCTCTAAAATCTATCTCAAGATTATAAATTTCTTTGTGATTTTTTGACCAATCCCGGTTTTGACTGTTAAAAAGTAGATACCGCTTCTCAGGTCGTAGGCTGGAATGTTTACACTTATGAGTCCCGGCCCTCTGGAATTGAGGAATTTCTGGATTCTCAACCTGCCCGAAACATCATAGACCTTAATAGATAAGTCTGTTCTCGTAGGCAAATTCAGACTGAGTTGTATTTTCCGGTTTTTCAACATGACGGTTGGCATCTGGAGATTGAGTTTGCCCCCTCTATTATTCTCATGAACGGATGTAACTCGTGAAGCGTAAATAAGAAAAGTATCGGATTCGTCAAATGGGTCCAGAATTCTCACATAGTAAATGTCTCCATCTGAAGGTGGAACTGGATTGGTGTATGGCCCGAAAAATCTAAGTTTCCATGTTGGCACAGGATGTCCATTCTGATAGTAAACAGGGAATAATGCATCTCTCCCATTCGGATTCGCAATTATACTATCGAGATCACCATCCACAAATACCGGAATGAACAATTCACCCGATGTTCTATCCAGAACTGTGAAATTCACTGTAATGGTATCTCTAATGGTGTTATACATTGCCAATCCGACCAGATGATCGTAGAAATGTATTATGTAATCATGAGGAAGCTTAATACCTCGAGGTGCAATCTGAACATCTATGCTGAAATTTGAGTTCCCCGCGATATGCATATTAGAGGTATCTCCCGGGACCGTGTCTGTCACTGTGGATATCAGTAATCTCATATTACCGAAATCTGGACTCTCAAGACCTGGAATCAAAGGGTAATTGGTAAAGACGTAATTACCGGAGTTTAAGTTATAAAGGGAGTAATAAATGGCACCATTCTGGGTTGTGAATGTGAGCCTAAATGTATCATCTGTTGTAGGATTTCCCAATTTGCAAATCGTGATTTCTCCGTCACCGGTTCCAGCGACATGTGCGATCACGGAATCGCCACTCTGGTAATGCCTGTAGTTCGCTATTGTGAATGGACCTGCAATTTGTGTCGTATCTTCAGTTCCCTGAGAATTACATACAACGGCAAAATAGGCTGAGTCAGTATTGGGATATTCTCTTGTATCAAACTGGAAAATCGAAGTGTCTAACGTGGCATTAAATATACTATCGTAAATCAAGGCCCAACTTCGCATATTATCAACACTAAGGAATATTTTTACTTCATAATCATCACCCTCCGGGTCACCAGAGACGACAGGAAGAGATATAGTGTTTCTCAAGCTGTCTGGAAAATTATCAGTTAGAATTACCCCCATCCCCCTGCCGTTCACATCTGGATTATCAAGAATAAAAATACCTGATTCTGCATATCCAAATCCCAGTTGCTGATCAATTAATTCCAATTTTAATCTGTACAGTGATCCATCTGGCCAGCCGTGTGTATCCCATGAGAAGGATGAGCCAGGGACTTGATAGAAGCTTACAATGATATTGTAGGAAATTCCATTGTTCCATGAAGCAGCAAGGCGTTGAATTTCAGGATTATGGGTTTGAGGTGACCATTCAATCTGATAGTTGCCACTAATAACCTCACCAGGTGAAGGGCTGACGAAGTTCATTTGATAATAGGCCGGTGGTATGCCTGCACCCAGAAAGTTTCTATAAATCCTATAAAGCCTCCTGACACGCGCATACAATGTGTTTGTATTATTCCTGTGGGGATCAAAGACAAAGGCTACAACGAATCTTGTCCGTTCTCCCGGTAGTAAGCGAAAAAATCCAGAAGAAACTAATGTGACAAGATCTCCGGGACCCGGTGAGACGTCATATACTCCAGGTCTCATAAATTCTCCCATTACAGAATCGTTTGCAGCAAAAGCTCCACCAGCACCAATTATGAAATTGTGCGCTGCGGTCAGCCCCATCTCATCTATCTCATCTGGGTCTCTCCATTCGAAGTGTGGCTCTCCCACCGTGGGCCATAAATCCATTTCTCCAAAATCGTGTGTATTTGGTATTCCATCGGCACCAACATCGTCAGTATATGGATCCCAGTCACCATCATTATCGATACCGTCTGTTGGGGATTCGTCTATAAAAAAATCACCATCATTGTTTATTCCATCAGACGCATTTCCGGGAGTCTGGAGAAAAACAAAGGCAAACTGACCTGTTTGATAAGGATTACCATCGGCGTCTATACCCTGTCCATCCTGGTCGTAGAATCTAAATGTTTGAAGTGAAGTATCCACTTCGTACATATCATCAAAGGCATCTGGCCCCGGTCCTCCTATTTTCGGGTCAAGGTAATAGCCAACAACCAGACTGTCTAATTCTCTGGCACTGGTGTTGATTATTATATAATCAAAAATAATCGCATTTCTCATCAGAGTATCCGTAGTGACTACATAACTTCTTCCATAAACAGTTAATCCCAATCCTCGCATATTGTTGCCAGGGTCGTAGTAGGGATTGCCACTGGAGTTACCCGGCATGAATTCTACATTAGCAGAGTCACACATTGCCCAGAAACTTTCCTGGCCGTGAATGGTATCCACCATCATTCTTCCACCCCAGAATTCTCCTGGCCACGACCCAGATAGATTCGATATGGTATCCCCCAGTATAGTTATGTAATCTGGCCAGACTGAGGGCCACGTGAGGTTATTGTTTGAGATAGCAAAAGTATCGCTCTGAGGATTTGCATATCCTCCGTACGGTTCAAAATCTTCGTCACCTCCGTTCTGAATAGGGTCATCCACAATCCAAATCCATACACTATCATGCCGCACCGGGTCATAGGCCTTTACCCTTGCTCCGATCAAAAGACCAGCTTCGTATAAATAAGTATGTCCGGAATTCGCAGGCCATTCCATCCGGGGCCATGGGTTCACTCTATCCGGTCCACATATTGCACCCGTGTTGAAGAATTTTGTCCTTACGTTTCCCGCAGTAACCGCGAATCTCCGGTCAGCATGACCGGCAGGTCCTCCAATGATACTTATGGCTAACAACAGTTCAAGCATTTTCCAAACCTCCTACTTTGCCAAAGTATAAAATTTTCCGAATTTGAATTCAACAATTTATAAAATGTGTTCGGAAAATCGGCCAGAAATCTTTACCAATTTATCATGGAGGGGATAACCAGGGGATTGTTATCGTTGATGTTGGGGGGGTGCCGCGCACTTCGTGCGCGGCACCCCCAATAAATAAGTGTCCCCATCTATCAATTGAGATTTCCAGGGAGTTATTTTATAGTTAAGACCATTCTTTCCCCGGAGGTTAGCCATGGAACTTGTTGCAATTGATAATGAATATCCAGGTAGAAATTACAAGGTTGAGATTTTTACCGAGGAGCTTACGGCCCTCTGTCCATTTTCGGGCAACCCGGACTATTATAAAATCAGGATTGTTTACATTCCTGATAAGAAGGTCGTTGAGCTAAAAAGTCTGAAATACTACTTTGTAAGCTTCAGAAATGAGAGAACCACTCATGAGGCACTTCTAAATAGAATATTTGAGGACCTCAAAAATACCATCCAGCCTAAATACATGAAAATCGAGCTTTTTGTAAATATCAGGGGTGGAATCGAGGTCACTGTGTCACGCGAAGAGGGAGAAGAAATAGAGAAAACTGAGTGATCAATGGTCTGGGTTTACTGGGTTATTTCTCTCACTATAGTTACCTATTTCAGTGCACTGGTTGTGCGCAAATATCCTGAGCTCGGATTTGCTGCCCTCACAGCCATGTATGTGCTCTACCTTGCCGCATCACAGATTTTTGCCTCCAGAATAGTGATATTCGACCTGAAGATTTATAAATTTTTTGCCCCCTCGGCGATCTTTATTTATCCCTTTATTTCGCAGGCCATTGATATGATCAATGAGGTCTATGGGAGAAAGAAGACGCAAATTGCCATAGGTATTGCCTTTGTAAGTCAGGTGCTGTTGATTACCTTTATTCTAATGATGAATTCACTTGCTCCCGCTCCTTTCTTTAAATTTGAATCTGCCTGGCATTCTCTTTTCTCGCTCAGTATTCGCATCACCGTTGCAAGCTGGATTTCATTTTTAATTTGCCAGAATATCGACGCCTATGTTTTTGACAAACTCAAGCAGAGGTTTACCGCTCTTGTATGGCTCAGGAGTGTGGGGAGCGATGTTATTGATTTGACGCTCGATTCAGTGATATTTGTAACGCTTGCGTTCTGGGGGACAATGCCGATTGGACCACTCATTATTGGTCAAATGGTCAGTAAGAATATCATAGGTTTTCTGGATACCCCCTGGTTTTTGTGGTATAAAAGGCTCATAACACCAGTTGAAAAATAAGGGCCTTTAGTCTAAATTCTTAAAGGGTGATATTATGGAAATCAGACCGATGGAAAAATTTGCATGGAAGGCTCCCATTATGGGAGGAAATCAGCGTACAGTATTCCATCTAAGGATTCATGAACTCTCCCAGGATGAGAAAAGGGAGTATATTGACTCATTGGGTGTAAATCCCTCGCATATTGTGAGCTTCAGAGACTGTGATGGGCATCGAACTTATCTCGGTTGGCTTGTAGAGGATACCGATGACCACATTGTGTTTAAGACCATAAATGGACAGATCCACCGGATTGAGCGCATGCACAGGTAGAACATTTTTAATAAGGGGTGAAGGAAATTTGTCTGGAATACTCTGTGTCATTGAATTCCCGGAATTAAACCGAGAATTTTTCAAACAATCTCCCCAAATGAACACATTGAAAAATGGTATCCCATGTGCAAAGTGCACGTGAAGTAATCTTATTAAGCATTCTAAATTCTTTAGGGTATTTTTGCCCCATTCTCCCCTAACCCTTCCTTCCACTGGAAGGAGGGAAAATTCTGGATAAATCCGCGGAAAGTTTGATACACTTCTGTCAAGTCCGCCAAAATTGAATAATTAAGCGTGATTCATTACAATAAACAGCTATGAAATGGTCAAAAGCGTTTATACCGACATTAAAAGAGGCGCCTAAAGATGCAGAGGCGAAGTCTCATATTTTCCTCGTAAAGGCTGGTTATATCAGGCAACACCAAAGCGGTGTATACAACTTCCTGCCACTCGGATGGCGCTCCATGCTCAAAATCATGCAGATTATCAGAGAAGAGATGAACGCCATTGGCGCACAGGAGCTCCTTTTA
>WFZT01000150.1 GCA_015489415.1 Caldifarciminota bacterium
GGGTTAGAAATGAGCTTGAGAGAACTGCCATAGAGGAAAAGAGGGCCGATATGTTTAAAGAAATCAAGAGGTTTGGCCTCCTTGACCATCTTGGAGAAAGGATTGACGCTCCTGATACGGCTTTTGATAGATTAAACGAGATACTCACTGATTTATCGTTCGAGCACTGGCTGCCTTTTACCCTGCTCGTCGTACAATTAAGGGAAGACCTTCCCGACCTGAAAAGGCATGAAAAACATGTAATTAAAACATTCCGAGAATTTTTGAAGCGCGAAATTCCTGATGACCCTATCAAAATTCATGAGTTGTTTTACAATGTTGATGAAATAATCCCGCTCCTCATCGGTCTCATAAAGGGGAAGGAGATACTTGTGGACTATTACCATGCCCGGAAGCAGGTTGAAATCCATGTAAGTGGAGATGTTCTTGTAAGTTCCGGCATCAGGAAGGAAAATATCAGGAGGTTCCTGATCGAGTTATTTGTAAAAAAGTGGTTCGGTGAAATCAAATCAAAGGACGAGGAGCTTAACTTCATAAAGAAATGGATCTCCTGAGAGAAGAGTGTGGCATCTTTGGTGCCTATGATTTTGCAGGTGAAAACGTAAACCTTGACCTTTTCTACGGCTTATTTGCGCTTCAGCACAGGGGACAGGAAGGTGCAGGATTTGCGCTGTACGACGGTGAGAAAATATCACTTTACAGAAATCTTGGACTGATCAGTAGTGTTTTTCATAGCGGAAGAATAGGGGAGAAAAAAGGGTTCCTCGGAATTGCCCACACGAGGTATTCAACTCAGGGGAAATCCAAGAGGCTTGAGAACCTGCAGCCTATCACCGTCTCCCATTCCAACCGCATTGTTTCTCTCGCTCACAACGGTAATCTTTCTAATTATCTACAGCTCAGAAGGGAAATTGAAAGATCAGGGGGAATTCTTGTCACAGATACAGACAGCGAGATTTTTCTTCATCTTTACCTGAGGCCATGCAGGGTTAAGGAGCATACGGAGGTTGACGAGATTATCTGCCGGATCAATCAGGCAGCCAGTAAGATCAGGGGAGCCTACTCGATCATAATGATTGACCACAACAACCTCATTGGTTTCCGGGACCCGCACGGTTTTAGACCTCTCGTATTGGGGAAGAAAGGCAATCGGTACTATCTGGCATCTGAAACATCCTCCTTTGATGCTCTTGGGGCAGAATTTGTACGGGATATTGAACCCGGTGAGATAGTTATCATAAATCCAGACTATGGCATTTTAAGCGGCAGGATTGGACTCCCTTATCCGCGCTCCCAGTGTGTTTTCGAGCTCATCTATTTCTCCCGGCAGGACAGTGTTATATTTGGTGAGAGTGTGTATGAATTCAGGAAAAAGAGTGGTGAAAAACTGGCAGAAAAAGAAAAGGTTAAGGATATAGACCTCGTGGTTCCCATTCCCGATTCTGGATTTCCTGCGGCTCTTGGCTATGCTCAGAAGTCCGGGAAACCCCTGGAGCTGGGGCTCATAAGGAGCCATTATGTTGGAAGAAGTTTTATTGAGCCCACGCAGTTTGACAGGGTAAGTGCTGTCAGAATGAAGCTCATGCCTGTCTCAAAGGTCCTACAGGGAAAATCTGTGGTATTGATTGATGACTCCATTGTGCGGGGTACAACATCAAGGGATATTGTTAAAATGGTCTTTGATTATGGCGCCCGCGAGGTACATCTGAGAATTGCGTCTCCACCGATAATTTCTCAGTGCTTTTTCGGGGTTGATACACCCACAAAAGAGGAGCTAATCGCTGCTCAAAAGAGCGTGGACGAAGTGCGGGAGTTTGTTGGTGCAACCTCCCTTCAATACCTATCCGTGGATGACCTTAAGGAAATCCTTGGAGAAAAGGCAGAAGATTTCTGCTTTTCGTGCTTTACAGGTAGATACAAGAGAAACACTATTCCCAAAAGTGAGTCTTTATTTCAAAAACTATAAATCGCAAGATAAAGGTGCTTACGAGCACCCCCATCATTTTCATGAAGAGAAGATTTCTTCAATTTCCTCAGGAGTCAGAGACTGGATAACCGTTCTATCATCAGGGATTACGTCTCTTACCAGTTTCTTCTTTTTCTCCTGTAGTCTCAAAATCTTTTCCTCAACTGTATCACGGGTTATGAGTTTATAAACAAAGACCGTCTTTTTCTGACCGATTCTGTGGGTTCTATCCATTGCCTGATTTTCCACAGCGGGATTCCACCAGGGATCAAATATCACCACGTAGTCTGCCCGAGTGAGATTTATTCCCACACCACCGGCTTTGAGACTCAGTAAAAATACTGGATATTTGCCCGTATTGAATTTATCGATGAGTTTCTGACGGTCTGGTGTGCTTCCATCGAGGTAGAGATAAGGGATATCGATGTCAGTTACTACATTTTCGATCATTTTAAGCATTTTAACAAACTGGCTGAAGATTAGAACCCTGTGTCCGGACTCGACTATTTCCAAAATCATATCCTTTAATGCATCTAATTTCACACTTTTATCCGGCAATCTCTCGTCCACGAGCCGGGGATGGAGACAGAGCTGTCGGAGTCTCAATAGATAAGTCAGTACTTTGAATTTGTACTTCTGTTCGGTGAGCTCTTCCTTGTCCTTTTCCATTTCCTCTTTGATGGAAAGCAGCATGGATTCGTAGATTTTCCTCTGCTCTTTTGGCATATCAAGGAAGACCACCTGCTCTATTTTTGGAGGTAACTGCTTTAGGACCTTTTCCTTGGTCCGTCTCAAAATAAACGGGGATATCTTCTTTTTAAGGAGGTCCAGCCTACCAGCCTTTCGGATGTATTTCTCTCTAAAGCTTTCATAGGTGCCAAGAAGGCCTGGCATAATAAAATCAAAGATAGACCAGAGCTCCACAAGAGAATTTTCGATAGGGGTTCCTGTCAAGGCAAGTCTGAAATCTGCCTGCAGTTTTTTCACAGCTCTGGCCCTTTTTGAGCGTGGATTTTTGATTGCCTGGGCCTCGTCAAGAATAGCAAATCTAAATTGTTTTCCTGTGAATTTATCACTATGTTTTTGAGCAAGGTTATAAGAGGTTATGTAAACTTCCCCGGGGTTAAATTCCTCCGGTATTTTAGAACCCGCCTTAATTACGTGTGCCCTGATCTCCGGTGCAAATTTTTCAATCTCCAGTTTCCAGTTTTCTATAACTGTTGTTGGAGCAATAACCAGGCATGGTTTATCAGACCTGTCTTTAGCGATGAGTGCTATTACCTGAGCTGTTTTTCCGAGCCCCATATCATCTGCCAGGATTCCCCCAAAGCCGTTCTTCAGCAAAGAATAAAGCCAGTAAAAACCCTCCTTCTGGTAATCCCTCAAAGGATATCGGAGGTCAGGCAGGGGGACTTCTTTTAATTTCTGGAGATTTTTTAAGGACTTGATAATCTTTTTAGCTTCCCTGTCAAAACTAACATATCGGGTATCCGGGACACCGAGAATCTCGTATTTCGATATTTTACGACTGGGTTTTTCAACAAGTCCAAAGGTCTGAAGCAGTTCTGATAACGCTTCATCCTGTTTGTCATTTACCACAATTGTCCCGTCTGTCAGGTTTATCCATTCGAGCCCTTCAGCCACCATCTTTCTAATGGCAGTCTGGTCATCCAATTCCAGGGGAGCATCCGCTGTGATGGTTGTTTTTGCTTCAAACCAGTCTATGTCAGATTTTATAGAGACGTTAAAATTGTAGTCTGATAGTGTTTTGATTTTTCTTTTCTCCCTGCCATAAAGCACAATTGCTCCGAGTTTGGCAATCTCCGGGAGAATGAATTTTAAAAAATCAATAAAGTCGTTCCTTGATGAAAGTGAGAATATCCCCATGGTGTTCAAAGATATTCCGTGTCGACCCAAAATCTTTCTGAGCTTTTTTATGAGGGTTTCCTCATATTTTAAATCCCGTTGGGCAATACCTCCCTCTAAATGCAAAAGCTTCATTTTTTTCTCAGGCCTGATAGTCGTTTTGCCATACTCAAACTCAACCGTCCCGACATAACGTCTTGAAAGTCCTATGCTGTCGTCAAATATGGTTATCACCAGTCTGGGTCTTATCTTCTGGAGAATTTCTTTCTCAATTAGCTCAAAACCGGCTCTTTTGAAAATTTCCTTAACCTCATCCAGCTCACTACTTTCAATTTTAATTCCTTTAGAAAGCCTGTAGTAAAAATCACTATGATTGATGGAAAGATTGGTGAGTTTGAATACACCCTCATCTGGATAAATGTGGAAAAAATAGGGTTTGACGTGAATCGTGGGTAAATATGGTAGAAGTGTAACACCCTCTGGGCCTTTGATTGCGAGAACTTTAAAAGGTTCCGGCTCAAAATCCAGTTTTTTCAGTACGTCTATATCTTTTATTTCCCCTTTGGACCTGAAACGGAAAATCTTGTAGGGATAGTCTTTGAGCTCCCTCAGAGCCAATCCCACAGGATCCCCTAACTTTCTGTCTCTTATAAACAGCAAAAGGCCTCGATTTTCAGGAGATACCTTTTCAAAGGTTTTGTCTGCTGGATTCCATGATGCAAATTCAATTCCGTGCTTTGTTTCTTTCACACCCACAATTTTCAATTCCGAATCGAATTCACCATCACTGATTTGACGTACCTCAACGAAAATTGCTGGGAAAGTCCCGTTTTTAGCCTTTACCTCCTGAGGTTCAAGTTCGTTTTTTATAAATTCCACTTCAGATTTTCCGTTGATTTTGAGCCGTCTCTCTATCTCGTCCATTGCACTGTAGCAGGTCGCAACCATATGCTTGCAGATAAACCCCTGTCTTGCATAAGGACAGCTACAATACAACCGCCAGTCGGGACGCAAAATAACAAAGTAGTTTTTCTTTCCTGAAACTTCAGCTTCAACTTTCAGCTGTCCTCTGGGACCTTCGGAGATGACCAGTTCTTTTACTTTTTTTCGAACGTAATAATCCCACCCTCTTTCCCTGATCCTTCTGTCAGCTTCCTTTATAAGTTCCTTGCAAAAGTTAAGAAATTCTTTTTCCTTCTCCATCAGTACTTAAAACTACTCCCTCCTATAAATTCACGAAGAATAGAGGTCGGGGGTACCTCTGTGGGCATTATACCGAGGAAGTGAGAAAGAATGGAGAGCAACCTCACTGCATCGGCATATTCAGGATTATCAGGAGTTACCTGCTCAAGCATAGCATCAGCGTAGAGCTTTAAAACTGCCATCTCATAAACAAGGGATGAGTTGAACATCACATCGGCATTCTCCTGATACGGGAATATATGCTTCTCCTCATTTTTACGTACATTTGGCCACATTCTGAGAGTGTCGAGTGCGGAATGCCCGCGGAAAAGCTTATCCCTCACAATCCTCCTTATTAGCCTTGTATCCGAGGTGGAAATCCTGTTGTGCGCATCAACGCTCAGCTGGGTCAGTGCACTAACATAGATTCTAAATTTGGCCTCGTCTGGAACAAGCTCGCTGAGCCTTGGATTCAGTCCATGTATCCCTTCAATGACTATGATGTCTCCTTTAGCAAGCTTTAGTTTCTTCTCAATCCCCACTCTTTTGCCCTTTTTAAAATCAAATTTTGGGATGGCAACCTCCTTACCGGCCAAGAGATCGCGTAAGTGTTCATTTATCAGCTTTAAGTCCAGGGCTTCAATGGAATCAAAGTCATAGTTTCCATTTTCATCCCTCGGGGTTTTATCACGGTCAAGGAAATAGTTGTCCAGTGAGATGACCACGGGATTTTTCTCGTTTACCCTGAGCTGGACCCCAAGTCTCTTGGCAAAGGTGGTTTTACCAGAGGAGGATGGGCCTGCAATAAGAACCAGCCTTATCTTACCATACTCCCTTGTTATCTCATCTGCAATCTGGGCAATCCTCTTTTCGTGAAGCGCCTCTGCAATCTTGATGAAGTCGGAGACATCTCCGGTAGTGATTACCTCATTCAAAGAGCCTGCGTCGTTCACTCCAAGAATCCTCGCCCATCTTGATGATTCTTCAAATGTTTTAAAAAGCTTTGGAGATTCTCTTAGGGGGCCTATCCGAGAGGGATCATGCTCATCGGGAAGAAGTACGATCATTCCCGGTTTTTTAACGAGCAGATCAAATTTTTTCAGCACACCGGTTCTGTGCACAAGAGGAATGTAAGAGTAGTCCACATAGTCCTTGATAGTGAAGGTACAGATTCTCTGATGCTCCGGAAGGTAACGAAAGAGTCTCACAGCATCGCCCCTCGTAGGGTCGTGTTTGAAAAATTTGAGAGCCGTCTCCTCATCAACAACATCCACAGGGATTTCAACGTTTTCATCTATCACCCTTTGCATCTCGGATTTGAGCTTCTGAAGGAGCCCCTCGTTGATCTCTCTACCCTCTATTTCACAGTAGATTCCGTTGTTGTAAGAATGCAGGACGTAGAGCTTTGCATCAGGGGCAACTTTATTAAGGGCATAGCCGAGGAGGAAGGTGAGACTCCTCTCATACATCCTGTATCCGTCTTTTGTGTCAATTTTTAATAGTTCCAGCGAGCCGTCTGAATAAACTCTGTAATTTAACGAAACAACTTTATTGTCAAATCGTGCCCCGATTACATCAGGCCCTATTTTATCAAGAAAATCAACTATGCGTGAGCCAGATGGACGTGTTACCTTTTGCCCATCTTCCAGTGTTAGAGTTACGTCCTTCATGACTTTGCCTCCCTGAGCTTCTTGATGGTATGAGGAATGAGGCCTCCGTCTTCAAAAATTTCCATTACAGATTTGGGGAATGGTGGAAATTTGAAAACGCCTTTTGAAGACCTGATCTCTCCCTTTTCCACATCAATCTCCACTTCATCACCTGCCTCAAGGGCATCGGATGCCTCCGGTGAGACAATAGCCAGAAGTCCGTTGTTTATCGCATTCCTGTAGAAAATCCTTGCAAAAGATTTGGCAATAACGGCTCCGACTCCAGCAGCAACAAGACAAATTGCCGCCTGCTCCCTCGATGAGCCCATACCAAAATTTTTACCGGCAACAATCACGTCTCCCGGCTGCACCTTCTTGGCAAAATCCGGGTCGAGGTCTTCAAGGGCATGCTTTGCCATCTCCTCTGGTGTCATTATGGAATAAGTGTATTTTCCGGGGAAAATCACATCTGTGTTGATGTCGTCACCATACTTCCAGACTCTTCCTTTAATTATTTTTCCCATGGTTACCTCCTATGCCAATTATTGACCACATTAAGCCTTTTATCATCCTCTCTCGCCTGAATGAATAAAATAAAGGAGACGAGTACGTATCTCCAGGTGGTGGAACAAATTCTTCGATTCCTTCCTCTTCAAGCTGAGCAATATTCTCTTTCAGGAGGTCAAGAAAGATGCGGCCATCCTTTCTCACCAGACCGTGGTTAAAAAACCGGGCCACATCCTCCCCTACCTCGTAATGTTCACCTGAAATTCCAGGGCCAAATACAGCAATTAAATTTGATGGTTCAATACCTCTCAATTTTTTAATGAGCCTCACCGCTTTCCTCGCAATTTCCGCTTTTGTGCCGCGCCACCCGGCATGCACCACCGAAGCGACCTTTGAATCCTTATCAAGAATAAAAATCGGGTAACAGTCCGCAGTCTTCACAGCTACAAAAAGCCCCTTTTCAAAGGTAATGAGTCCATCTCCATCCACACCTTCCTGCGGGAAATAACGGTTGATGATGAAAACTCTATCACTGTGTACCTGATGAAGATTTACTGGCTTCTCTTTAAACCCATCTGCCCGAAGAGGGGCAAATCCATCTGTGGTGGTAACAAAAAGCACAGTATCACCGATTTTCATTCTGAAGTACTTTCCAGCGGAATTTTCCACAAGTTGCCACTTCAAATTAACTCCTCCTCGGCAAATCTCTGATAGAGAATCTTGGATTTCCTGTAGATTTCTCTCTTGGGCACACCTGTAATTCTCGAGATTACTGAGGCTGATACATGTCTATCACCCATGATATCGTTGTAAAAATAAACAAAAGCCGCAGCCCAGGAATCTTTGTTGCCCTTAAAGCCATGGGTTGCCCTTTTCAAAATCTTGTAAATATAGGGCAGGGCCTGATCATTTACACTCTTTCCCATACCCAATTGATCAAAGATCAGAACAATCTGCGCAATTACCGGGTCGCGCTCAATATCAAGCTGGACAAACTCCTCAATTTTCTCCTCTGAGAATTCCTCGATCTGTTCTATAAATCTGAAGAGGGGCTCGAAGTCCGGGTCTCTCCTGAATCGTTCTGCATGGGGGTACATGATTTCCATGGCCCGTGGAACGTCTCCTGATAGGATATAAATCTCCACAAGCTGCCTGGCATCGCGGTAAATTTCGGGATTTAGAAACTTTTTGCCGATTTCCAGTGCAGTTGCATAGTCTCCTGCATCAAGAAGAATGTCGATAATTTCAAATAAAAGCTGGTTGTATTCACCGGTTCGCCCCACATTTTCAATCCTTACAGACAGCTCTTTAGCGTAACGGGTGAGAGTCTCTAAATTGTCATCCTTGTAGGCTTTGATGAACTTCTCGTAAAGTTTGTTCGTGATATCATCCATTTTTGATTACCAGCACCCGGGGCATTCCATTGTAGTCTTTAAATAGCTCATAATCCCTCAATTCTTTCACAAGTTCAGTAGCGGTAAACGGGTTAATTTCCATTATAATGTATCCCGGTTTTTTCAGTCTATTTTTTGCCTGATTTATCAACTGGAAAGAGAGTTCGAGGCCTTTCTTGCCTCCATAGAGTGCAATTTGTGGCTCAAATCTCCGAAACTCACCTAAAGGCTCATTCTCTCCAAGGTACGGTGGGTTTGAAACCACAAGGTCAAATTTATCATCAAAACAAGAGAGAAGGTCGCACTGGACAAAATTTATCCTGACCTTGTGTGATGCCGCGTTTTTTCGGGCTACCTCAAGAGCCTCAAAGGATATGTCTGTTGCAGTAACCTCAAGCTGCGGAAACTCTTTTTTGAGAGTTATGGCAATGATACCGGAGCCCGTTCCAACATCAACGATTTTTTTCAGCGAATATTCCCTGATGGTGGAAATTGCCTTTATCACCAAAAGTTCAGTTTCAACCCGCGGAATTAAGACGTGCTCATTGACTATAAACACTCTGCCATAAAAGAGGGCTTTCCCGAGTATATACTGGACAGGTCTGCCAGTTTTTATGCGTTCTCTGACAATCTTACTGAGCTTTTCAAAAATACCGTGTGGAATTCCAGAGGCTCGTGCTTCCACAAGGGATATGTTAAACTCAAGCTTGAGAACCGTGTCTATTTCCGCCTCGGGATTGGGAGAATGGGGTCTAAGGGATTCTATGAGTTCCTTTAGCTTATTCAAATTCTTTCAGGATTCTTGAAACAACGGTGTTTATGACGGTTTCTTCATCACCTTTCATCCTGAGTCCTGCGGCATTAATGTGGCCACCACCTCCGAACTCCTCAGCAATTGCTGCGAGATCCACTCGATTTTTGCCCCTGAGGCTAACCTTCCAGAAATTGTCGTCTGCCTCTGTAAATTTTATCCCCACCGCCACATCATCCACAGATAGGGGGTATGTGACAAAGCTCTGGGCATCCTGGGAGTCAGTTCCTGTCATTTCAAAAAACTCTTTTCGCAGGACAATGTATGCGATTTTATCCTCTACCACGGTCAGGGTGTTTAACGCAAGCGATAGGAGTTTGAAAACTTCGAGCCTCTTCCTCAAGAAGATTTTCTGTGCTATTTCCTGACAGTCTATCCCCTTACCTGAGAGGTAAAGGGCTGTCTCAAAGGACTTTTTGAAATCCCTTCCATACTTAAATCCACCGGTATCTGTTAGCAAACCTGCGTAAAGGGGCTCGGCCACTTCCTTTGTAATTCCTTCTTCATCGTATTCCTTAAGGATATCAACTATCAGCGCTGTTGTGCTCGGTGCAGTCTCGTTAATATAATCAAAATCCCCGTAATTTGTCCCTGTTTTGTGATGGTCTATCCTTGCGAGGGTCCCAAAATTCAGGTTGTCAAATCCTGTTCTCGTTATGTCGCTAACATCAAGAAGAAGCAAGAGGTCATAATAATTTGAAGGTGTTTTCTTGATTTCCTCAACCCCCGGGAGAAACTGAAACAGGTAGGGAATGTCGTCTTTGAGAACAGCCTCCACGTTGGGCTTATATTTCTTCAGAAAGTTGTACATACCGAGGACACTGCCGATGGCATCTCCATCGGGGTCAAAATGGGATATAATGCCGATCTTACCCTCTTCTCGCTTTATTCTATCAACTATGCTCATGAGCGGGAAATAATAAGCTCTCACAAATGGCAATTCAAGTCATCTATACAAGGGGAAGATTTGGTGAAGCACTGATATCTAACGGCGAGGATTCGCCCCTTTCAAACCTTTTCAATGCCACGGCACCTATCATGGCCGCATTATCTGTGCAGTAACGGGGTTCTGGAAAAACAAGTTTATCCCCAAAGTGCTCTTTAAAAACCTCTCTCAATCGTGAATTCATGGATACTCCTCCAACTACCGCAATAACCGGAGGTTTAAATTCTTCAAATGCCATCTGGGCTTTATCGAGCAACATATCAACAATCGCCTCCTGGTAGCTTGCCGCTATATCTGCGAGGTGGGATTTAATAAAATCTTCATCCTGCTTCCTCAAATAATAGAGAAGCGAGGTCTTGAGTCCTGAAAAGCTGAAGGTATATCCCGGTGTTTTTGCCCTCGGGAATTTATGAAAATTCCTGTCACCTTCTTTACTTAACCTGTCTATCACAGGGCCCGAGGGATATGGGAGTCCTAGGAGCTTACCGCCCTTATCAAAGGCCTCTCCTGCAGCATCATCCATGGTTCGCCCCAGATACCGGTATTTGAAGAAATCTTCCATGTAAATCAGCTCCGTGTGCCCCCCCGAAACAAGAAGGTACAGAATGGGAGGCTTGAGGTCAGGATAACTGAGGAAAATGGAGAAAAGATGGCCTTCGAGGTGATTTACTCCCAAAAAGGGAATACCAAGGGCCTGGGCAAGGGTTTTGCCGAAAACTACACCTACAAGCAGGGACCCAATGAGCCCGGGACCACGGGTAAAGGCTACCCCCTCGAGCTCTTTCAACTCCACACCTGCACGCTCGAGCGCAAGCCTGGTGAGGGGATAGATCAACCTTATATGTGCGCGCGATGCCAGCTCTGGTACCACTCCTCCAAATTTTGCATGCTCAATGTGAGTCTGTGTCACATTTGAAAGCACCTTAAAACCCGACTCCAGAACGGCAACTGAGGTCTCATCACACGATGTCTCAATGGCAACAATTTTCATAGCTGGGGTAATTTAAGACACCAGCTCTTTTATGTCAACTGTAGAGCGAGTGTGTTCGAATATTTCCAAACGAAAAACTCCTCTCCCCGCATAAAAACCTGCGAGGATAAAGAAGAGGGGCCACACATTTCAATGGAGACAAAACTTACTTCCTAACTCAGAGGTAAATGGTCTTCATCTTAAATTTTAATCTTCGAACGGAATGCCCACTCCCGTTGCCCTGCCCCCACTTGCTTTGCAAGTGGGGGCAGGGCAAACTTAGAACCAAATATTTCGCGTGTAGATTATAGCTTTTAGAACAGACTAACTGTAAAACGGCATATTGGGGACAGGTATTACTTTTTGCCCCCTTTCCGGCCTTCCCACACGCACGAAGTGTGTGGGAAGGGGTCAAGCAGGATAGACTTCCTTCCGGCAATGATTGGTTTCATACAAGTCCATTTCCCCCCAACTATCTTTCCCGGAGCGAACTTCGAGTACATTTCATAGGGCAAATCTACGTCCCCAGACCCTCACCCCTTCTTTTCTCCAAGTCTGTACAGGAGAGAGGTGAGCATAAGAGCATCTGCATCGTCCACATAGCCCATGTGACCAATTCTGAAAATCTTTCCCTTCATACTCCCCTGTCCAGGAGCAATTTTTACCCCATGAGAATCGAAAAATCCGATAATTTCCACATCAGTCATTCTACGAGGCACTTCAAGGGCAGTGAGATTTATCGCCGGTGATTTTGAAAACAGCTTAAATCCCGCATCAATAGCCCCTTTCCTGACAATCTTTGCAATCCTTCTGTGCCTCTCCTCTACCCTTTCAATCCCCTCTTTTAGAATCATATCAAGTGCTACATCAAGCCCGAGTATCAGTCCCACGGCAGGGGTAAAAAGTGGCCTCGCCTTTGCCTGTGTCTCATACTCCTTTTTTACATCAAAATAAAATTTCGGGAATTTCGAAGTCTCAAGAGCACGCTCGGCTTCCTTTGAAAACCATAAGAATGAGAGGCCCGGTGGCAGCATCAGCCCCTTCTGCGAGCCCCACACGAGAACATCGATCCCCCACCCCTCAGGTGAAATTTTATAAACCCCAAAGCTCGAGACAGCATCCACAACAAGCAGCGTCTCAGGTGGCTTTACCTTACCTAAAAATTTCACATCATGCTCCGTTCCCGTGGATGTCTCTGTATGCTGAACAAAAACACCCCGATATCCCCTCTTTAGCCTCACCTCAACCTCATCTTTATCAAAAGTGTGACCATAAGGATATTCAAGGCAATCCACTTCAAGTCCATAGGTCTTTGTGATATTGCACCACCTCTCACCAAACTTCCCGGCCGTAATCACAAGCACTCGCTCTCCGGGGGAGAAAAAGTTGATTACTGCGGCAACCATAGCACCTGTTCCAGAGGATGTAAAAATCACCGGGTCTCTTTGAGAATCTATAAGCTGCCTGAGCTTTCCTCTCACCCTCAAAAAAACTTCTTTAAATTCAGGCTTCCTGTGATGTGGGATTGGACTACCAAGAGCTCTTAAAACCTCCGGTGGCACCTCTGTGGGGCCTGGTGTGAAAAGCCTCTTTTTCATAGCGAAACGTAGGCAACATTGGTTATATACGGAAGCTTCTTGAGTTCTTTTAGAAGCTCCCGACTGGGTTTCTTATCAAGCTTCAAAATCCCGAGTCCCAGCTTTCTCCTTGTAAAATACCTCAGGTCCGATATGTTGTATCCGCTGGACGCAATCTTAAAACCCACCTCACCGATAATTCCGGGAGTATCAACTGTTTCAAAAAACAGTAGCTCGCCACGCGGCTCAATTTCAAACCAGAAATCCTTGATGTTCAGTATCCTGTAGTACTTCTCATCAAAAACACTCCCGGCTATCTTGTTCTTGCTCCCGTTGTACCCCTTCACAATCATGATATTCTTGAAGTTGTGCAGGCCATCGCCAGTTTTAACAATCAACTCAATTCCCTTTTCTTTTGCGAGATAGGGGGCATTAATCTCATTGACATGTGCATCGGTAATCTGGGACATTAAACCCTTCAAAAAATAGGCCTTAACAATATCTTTGAGATTTTTTGCACTCCCCAAAAGCTCAATCTCAATAACTGCAGTCTTCAGGCCAAAGAGTGCCGGGAACAGCCGCCCCATCCTCTCAGCAAGTTTTTTATAGGCCTTAACAAATGGAGTAACAGCAGACTCCTGAAGCGGGAAGTTGACCGGACTCTTGACTTCACGCCCCCGCAACGCGTTTATTACATCATTCACCACCATACTGGCCACATTTTCCATTGCCTCATGGGTATTTGCCCCTATGTGAGGAGTAAGACTCATAAATGGAAAATCTTTTATAGGGAAATCTTCAGGAGGTTCTTCAGGATACACATCGAGTGCAAATGCCCTTACCTTACCCTTTTTAACTGCCTCAAAAAGTGCCTCATGGTCAACAATTCCACCCCGTGCAATATTTAGAATGACCACTCCGTCTTTCATCTTCTCAAACTCACTCTTTGAAATCATACCCCGCGTTTCATCCGTGAGAGGTGCATGGATGGTGATGATATCCGCAATCTCGAGGAGTTCATCTAACTTTTTCAATAGCTTTACGTGCAGATTCTCCGCCTTTGATTCTGGAATATACGGGTCGTATGCATAGACCTTCATTCCAAACGCCTGGGCCCTGCGCGCCACCTCAGAGCCAATCCTGCCAAGACCGATTATTCCAAGATTTTTACCATAGAGCTCATGGCCAAATAGCTTTTTCTTTCTCCACTCATTTTTGAGAATTCCATCATGCCCATAGGGAATCCCCCTTACAGCAGAAATCATGTGCCCGATTGTGAGCTCGGCCACGGAAATCCTGTTGCCACCAGCAGTATTGACAACCAAAATCCCGCGCCTCGATGCCTCCTCAATATCAATGCTGTCAACTCCAACACCGGCTCGCCCTATCACCTTCAGCCTCTTCGCGCGCTCTAAGAGTTCACGTGTCACAGGTGTCCGGCTGCGGGTTATAATTCCATCGTATTTATCAACAATCCGAAGAAGCTCGTCAAAGGAAATTCCCGGCTTGTAATCATACTGCACCCCCTCTCTATCAAAGATTTCAAAGGCCTTTTCTGGCAGATTGTCTGTTATTAAAACCTTCAGTTTCATTTTGCCTTTATTACCTCAAGCCCTCCCATGTAAGGTCTTAGAACCTCAGGGATGACAACACTTCCATCCTCCTGCTGATAATTTTCAAGAATTGCGATGAACACACGTGGTGTGGCAAGACCCGAACCGTTCAATGTGTGCATGTATTCGACCTTCCCGTCCTTCCTTCTAAACCTTGCATTTGCCCGTCTCGCCTGAAAATCCTCGGTGTTGGAAACAGAGGAGACCTCAAGCCATCTATTGAGCCCCGGTGCCCACGCCTCGATGTCGTAGGTTTTGGTCGCAGCAAATCCCAGGTCACCTGTGCAAAGCTCCACAATCCTGTATGGTATCTCGAGCATCTGAAGGATTCTCTCCGCATCGTGGAGCATGGATTCAAGCTCGTCGTAAGAATCCTCTGGCCTCGTGTATTTGAAAAGCTCCACCTTGTTAAACTGGTGCACCCTTATCATACCCCTGACATCCTTTCCATAAGAGCCTGCCTCACGTCTGAAACATGAAGTGTAGGCAACATATTTCCTCGTTAAGTCCTTCTCCTGCAGTATCTCATCTCTGTGCAGGTTGGCAAGCACCACCTCAGCTGTGGGAATGAGAAAGAGTTTGTCTTCAGCAGCATAGTACATCTCCTCGCGGAACTTAGGGAGATGACCCGATGCATACATGGATTCCTCACGAACAAGATAAGGTGGATAAACCTCTTCGTAACCGTGCTCCTTTGTGTGTATATCGAGGAAGAAATTGACGAGAGCACGTTCCAGCAAGGCTCCCTCTTTTTTGTAAATTACGAATCTTGAGCCTGAAATCTTGCCTGCACGGCTAAAATCCAGAATATCCAGAATTTCTCCGAGGTCCCAGTGGGGTTTTGGAGTGAATGAAAATTCCCGTGGCTCTCCCCAGTGCCTGCTCACCACATTCTCTGTCTCGTCCCTGCCAACTGGCACACTTTCATGGGGAATGTTCGGAATCTCTAAAATTTTCTCGTTGAATACCTCCTCAATCTTCTTCCTCTCATCTGCAAGTTCCTTAATCCTGTCCCCGATCTTCCTAACCTCTTCAATAATCTGAGACGCATCCCCGCCCGCCTTTTTAATCTTTGCCACTTCTTTGGACTTCTCGTTCCTTACCTTTCGCAGACTATCCTCTTCTTTTATGATCTCTCGACGCTTTTTATCGAGCTCCACAAGCTCGTCAACAACATCTGTTTCATAACCACGCTTTTTTAAAGCCTCTTTTATGAGCTCAGGTTTCTCCCTGAGGATTTTAACATTAATCATACAAAAACCTCCCTTTGCCTGTTTTTAATCAACCGTATAATATGACCATGAATTTCGAGATTGGGGATATGGACTTCGCAGTTTATCAAAGAATGCTCGCTGAATCAAATTATAAGAGCATTTTCAGGACACCGCAATTCCTCAATGTGTGGAGAGAGGGGATCAGAGGCACGGAGATCAAATTTCTCATTTCAGAAAATGCTGTAATCCCTGGTGTTATTTTTAAACGCGGACCTCTCAGGGCCTTCTACTCCCTACCCTATCAGACTTTTGGGGGAGTTGTGGGGGATGGAGGCACTGTAGATTTCAATTTCCGGGGATTCAGTGAGGTGGCAATTGATGACCCTGAGATGAAAACAAAAATCCCCGGCTTGAAGGCCACTGAATCAACTGAGGCATTTATCGACTTAAGAGGAGGCTACAAGAGGATTTTCTCAAACTACTCCCCATCTCGGAGAAAAATTTTAAGAAAATTCAAAAAAGTTGATGTGCAGAAAATCAAATCCACAAGGGACATTGAAACCATTTATCCACTTTATCGAAATTTTTGCGAAGAAAAGAAGATTCACTGCTTCCCTCAACGCTTCTTCCATGCCCTTTTTAACAACCTGCTTCCTGAGCACCTTTATGGATTTTTTGTCTTCATGAAAGGCTCTGCTGCTGGCTATATCATAAACGTTAGAGGATTTTGTAAAACCACTGCTTTTTCGCATGCATGGTACAGGGATTTCAAAAATATCTCCTCGTTCCTCATGGACATTTCAATAAAAGAAGCGATACGACTTGGAGATAGGGAATTCTCCCTCGGCCTAACAGACCCAAAGCTTAGAGGTGTCTATGAATTCAAACGCAGCTTCGGGGCCGAATTTAGAAAGATGAGGACCTACTGGAAGCGCACCTTTTATCACAATCTCGCAAGGAACATAAAAACCGGGGTGAAAAAATGGATAAGATTTTAATACTCTCCTGCTGGGATGACGATTTTGAGCTTGAGAGCGTAAGAGGCACTCCTGAAAATGCCTACTTTTGCGATTTTTTGAAGAAAAACAGGATGGCTTTCCGATACGTCTTTCCTTCAAAGAGGAAGGATTTCCCTCCTGAATTTATCCCTGTGAAAGCTCGACTCATGCCTGAAAAGCGTCTCATTCGACCCATGACCTCAATTTTCAACTATTTCCTGCTAAACTCAGCAATCGTGAGAAAGGTGCGTTCACTGAAGGAGAAATACAGTCTGGTCTATTCCATCTGCAGCTCAACCACACTCGCTGCCAAAAAGATTGCCGAGGATCAGGGGATTCCGTTTGCTCAGAAGTTTGCAGGACTCATATTTTACCCCAGATTTAGCCTATTTGAGAGAATCCTTAAGGATTTCCACACATTTATGGCCCTCAGGCTCAATGCAGACAGATACTTTGTCGTGGACGACGGCTCTGGTGGTGGTAAGGCCCTGATAAAACTTGGCATTCCAGAGGAAAAGGTGGTTA
>WFZT01000151.1 GCA_015489415.1 Caldifarciminota bacterium
ATACTACGACCACTGCCACCATGAAAGCGGTTATAGAAGATGCATGCAGGCTTATCTTCCAGAAAAAAGTAATCGTCATCATCACAAGACCAAGAATAACGTAGTTCACCATCGCAACTGTGAGAACACGTGGGGCATTAAGTTCGTAAAGGACAAATGCACCAGTCATAGCTGAAAGAATGCTAATTATGAAGAATTTCCAGCGCTCTTCTCTTTTATCAAGATGAAAGCTTGAAATCCATCCGCGCCGCCAGGAGTAATAAATGGCTGTAAATGGGATTAAAGTGGAGAAAATCAAGGTTAGCAGCGTCCACTCGACAGCTTTCATTACCGAGTGCTCGTAACGTCTTGCAAATAAATAAAACACAATGACAGAAATTAAAGTCCCATCCGAAAGGTAGGAGATGAGCTTTGCTAACTTTTTGATACCTCTTCCTCCATCAATATCCTAACTCACTTAGAATCCTTAAGTCCTTTCTCCACTTTGGCTTTACCTTCACCCAGAGCTCAAGATAAACGGGACGCCCCAGGAGAGCCTCGATCTCTTTTCTTGCTATGGTTCCCAACTTTTTAATTGCCCTGCCACCCTTACCGAGTATTATTGCCTTCTGGGTGTCACGCTCCACATATATGATTGCCCTGATGTAATCCTTGCCGCCATGCTGTGGACTATTTTCAATGAATTCCTCAACAAGCACCGCAGTGGAGTAAGGGATTTCCTCTCCATAAAGGTAAAAGACCTTTTCCCTTATCAACTCTGAGACGAAAAATCTCTCCGGCTTGTCGGTGACAATGTCCGGTGGATAGAAGGGCTCTCCCTCAGGTATGTATTTGATGATAAGGTCGAGCAATTCATCTGTGTTTATGAGTTTTAGCGCGCTTATGGGAACGATTTCGAGGTAATCGTGGAGCTTCGAATAGTGGTCAATCACAGGCAGAACCTCATCTCGCCTGATGGTGTCAATTTTGTTTATGGCAAGAATGGATTTCTTCCCACGCTTTTTAATTTCTTCAATGATCCTCAAATCTATTTCGTGTGGGGGCAGGAAGGGCTCTGTGATATGTAGAACGAGGTCTGCTTCTTCAATAGCCTCAAATGCCCTTTTTACCATTAGTTTATGGAGTTCGTACTTGGCTCGCTCAAGTATTCCCGGTGTGTCCAGAAATATGACCTGGTAATTATCTCCCGTGAGTATTCCAATAATCTTGTGCCTCGTTGTCTGCGGCTTTGGTGAAATAGCGGACAGCTTAAACCGTAGAAAATTGTTAATAAGAGTTGATTTGCCAACATTTGGTCTTCCAACTATTCCCACATAACCTGACTTGAAATTTTCCATCACACTTTCTCCTCTCTTTTAAGTAAATATAAACCAATCCCGATGAATAGTATATTAGGGAACCACATGGCAACGAGCGGTGGAATAATTGCCCTGTCAGCGAGTTCCTCTCCCCCGACCAGGAAAATGTAGTAAAACATGAAAAGCAGGAAGGAAATGCCAAATGCTGTGCTGAATCCGCTCTTTTTAGTCATCACAGCGATAGGTGCGCCCATGAGAATAAAGGCAATTGCCGCAAAGGGAATGGAAAATTTTTTGTGAATCTCTACCCAGAGCTGTGAGATTCTCTTTCTCATGTACTTAACCTTCCCCCTGTCGGTATTGCCAAATCTCTTAATCTCCCTCTTTAATCTCTCTATGCGATTGTAGAGCATCGAAGCAGACATCTCGCGGGCTCCCCGATACTGCCTCTGATGCATGATAAGTTTGAAATTTACAGGGATTGTGATGACCTGTTTCATGAATTTGACTATGCGATACTGCTCCTCCCTCGGTCCCTCTGTCTCGTGGATTTCGCCGTTTTTGAGGTAAAAAACTATTTTTTCGGGTGTACTCACAAGTTTGCCTGCATCGGCAAAGATTGTTCTCACTCTTCCATCAGGCAATACCTGCTGAATCATAACATCCTTCACCTCTGAGGTTCTCTCGTTTTTACTCCTGACGTAAATCAAGTAGTTGTCTATATTTGTGAAAACTCCTTCTTTGATCTGCGCCACGGGTTTCTTTTCATGTATGTCTATCAATAAATTCTTGAGTTTGTGGTTTGCATCAGGTAAAACAGTGTTATCAAAAATGGACATGACGACAAATATTAAAAAACCAAAAACAAGGGGGCCAAAGAGCATGCGTTTGAGGGAAATTCCAAATGATTTCATCGCCATGACTTCGAAATCCTGAGAAAGTCTCCCAAATGCCATGAGTGTAGCGATTAATGCGGCCATGGGAACCGTAAGGGCAAGGATGAAGGGAAGGGAAAGGATGAATACTTTGAGGACAATTAGAAATTTGATGCCCTTTCTGAGAAACAGGTCAAGGAGGTCAAAAACCCGGTCTAAAATCATAATCAGGGTTAAAACACTCAATCCACCTAAAAAAGGCAGTAGGTGTTCTTTAACGATATAATCGTCAAGTTTTTTCATTTTTTAGAAAAGAAAATCACGATGAGATTCAGGAGAAGGGTGAGGATTATGGATATTAAGATTGAGGTGCCGAGGGGGAAATAGACCTTAAAGTTATCCTTTTCATAAACAATATCACCGGGGAGTCTTCCAAAATGCAGGAATTTCTCAAACAGAATAAAAAACAATCCGACGAGAACCAGAAACAGACCAGTATATATAAGGAATTTTCCGATATTCATGGTGAAATATATTAAAT
>WFZT01000152.1 GCA_015489415.1 Caldifarciminota bacterium
ATCTTGACACCCATTCAATCAGTACGGTGTTGCCAGACTTTCGTTTCAATATCTTTAACGTATCTTTTGGTAATTTCTCGGCTTACGGCAATTTGCGATACCTGAGATCGACTTCGGGAACCAGGGACAGTCTTGCCACCCGGAGCGTATCGAATTCTGATGTCACCATGAGTTATCCCTTCCATCTTTTTCGATACATCAACATTAATCCGACACTGTCATTTAAGGCAACACTTTTTGACAGAGATATTTATGGAGCCCCCAACTATTTCAGGTGGATTTATAGCGCAAGTATGGGTATAGGGACGGTGATTTATGGTTACTCAAAGTTTGGGATTGGGCCTTTCAAAAGGTTTAGACACACATTCAGGCCTTCTGTTACGTTTTCTTATACCCCCAGCAAAGACCAATCCAGACTCCTCCCATTTGGGGGATATGGTGTTGTTAATCCCACAAAGGCTGGCCGTATTTCCATTGGAAACGACTTTGATGCCAAACTCAAGTCAGGGAAAGTCATTAATCTTGCTTCAATTAACGGCGGCGTCTCGTACAACCTTCTCAAAACTTCAAAGAAATTCAGTGATGTATCAATCTCCATGTCAGTGCTGCCCACTCTACCGGTGAAAATTTCTGCTTCGTTCACCTATGACCCTTATGAAAAGATGGTAAAGAGCAGGGGTTACAGGCTTTCGATGGACAGGTCATTCCAGCTATTCTGGGAGGGTGATACCACCGATTTGAGAAAATACTCTATAAGGCTTGAATATCAGTACTCTAAAGTAACAGGATTTCAACCATCGAGCCGGATGAGTATGGTATTAACCGGAAAGCTTACGCGGAACTGGAGTGGCTCGTATTCTTTGAATATTGACCCCTCAAAGTTTAAAATTTACGAGCAATCTCTTCAATTGCAGAGGGATTTGCACTGCTGGGCTATGAGCTTCAGGTGGTGGTCGCGTGCAGACGGTGTCTGGAACTACGATTTTAAAATATGGATAAAAAATCTGCCGGACGTTAAATTTAAGAAGAGTTTCTTTGACCTGTTTTTGCCCCATTAGCCTGGCAAATCTAACAAGAGGTGGTGAAATTATGAGACCATTTAAAAGATCACAGAGAGTTAGTAATGAAATTCAAAAAGTGATTGCAGAGGCAATTGAATTTGAAGCAAGGGACCCGAGGCTTAGATACGTTACAATTATTCGGGTCGAAACTACAGACGATTTGAAGCATGCAAAGGTTTTTTATAGAACTCTCGGAGATAAGGAAGAAGCAGCCCGTGGGCTGGAGCATGCAAAGGGTTATTTGAGAACCGTGGTGGCAAAAAAAGTGAGGATGAAGTTTACACCTGATTTAACCTTTGAATACCTCGACATTCTGTCAACGGATGTGCTATGAACGGATTTCTGCTTATTGATAAACCAAAGGGAATAACTTCGTTTGACGTGGTCAAAATTGCAAGAAAGAAAGTGGGTGTCAGGAAAATTGGACATGCAGGCAATCTTGACCCCCATGCTACTGGCCTTTTGATTCTTGGAATTGGACGTGCCACGCGATTTATTCCGTTTATCATGGACCTTGATAAGGAGTACGTTGCCACCATCCAGCTGGGTATTCTAACCGATACTCTTGATGTAACTGGAGAAGAGATTGATAGAAAACCAGTGCCCGAATTTACAGAGCAGGAACTCAAAAATGTTTTGCGAAACTTCCTCGGAGAGATTGAGCAAGTTCCACCATCTTATTCTGCCATCAGGATTAAGGGACAGAGACTTTATGACCTTGCGCGTGAAGGAGTTTACATAACTCCAAAGGCCAAAAGGGTTACTATTTATAATCTTGAAATCCTGGATACAAGGGATAGCGAGATAGACTTGAGAGTAGTTTGCTCCAAAGGCACATATATTCGGGCACTTGCAAGGGATATAGGAGAGAAGCTGGGAACTTACGGTATAGTCAAAGAGCTAAGACGGACGAAGATAGGCCCGTTTAAAATCGAAGAAGCAATAAAACCTGAGGAGATTACGAAGGATTCGGTTATTCCTATTGACGAGGGCCTGAGGCACCTTCCATCAGTTGTGATAAACGACAGGGCAATGTGGCATTTTAAAAATGGAAATGTTGTTGGAATAAACGGAATTCTTAAGAGGATTGGCAATCCGAAGACTTTCCAGCATGTTAAGGTGTATTCACCGTCCGGAAAGTTTATGGGGGTGGGACTTATGAAGTGGGACGGGATTTACCCAAAACGGGTCATCCCTGATTGATATGAAAATAATAACTGGCAACGAATTTGATATAAATTCAAGAGGCAGTGTTGTAACTGTTGGTGGATTTGATGGTATTCACATCGGGCATCAGGCCTTGATTGACGAGGTAGTTCGTTGTGCCAGATGGCGCGACTATAACGCCGTGCTCCTCACGTTTGAAACCCATCCAAGAATTGCCCTGGGACGGGAAAAGGGACCGTTTCTTCTTAGCCCCATCGAGGAAAAGGTTGAGATACTCAGGGCCTTTGACCTTGACTACGCGATTTTTTTAACCCCGGATAAAGAGCTTTTAAACACGGATCGAGAGGAATTTGTCAAAAAGTTTCTGATTGAAAAGCTTCACACGCGGAGGTTGATTCTGGGTTTTAACCACCATTTTGGAAAGGGCAGGGCAGGGTCTGCAGTTTATCTTGCAAGAACAATTGAGAAGTGGAATTTTTCACTAACGGTTTTTCCTCCCGTTTATGTGGAAGGGGAGATTGTCTCATCTTCAAAGATCAGGGAACTCCTGCGGGCTGGAGAACTGGAAAGGGCAAATAAAATGCTTGGACGTCCCTATTCCCTTATCGGTGAGGTTGTGGAGGGCTTGAAGCTTGGTAGGAAGTTGGGTGCTCCCACTGCCAATCTTAAGGTGCATCCGTACAAATTGCTGCCGGCAAATGGTGTTTATGCTGTAATAGTCTGGCTTGGAAATGAGCTGTTTAAAGGGGTTGCCAGTGTGGGAGTGAGGCCCACTATCAATGGTAAGCATCTTTTGACCGAGGTACATATTTTTGATTTTGACAGGGATATCTATGGAAGCACGCTCAAGGTAGAATTTATAAAATTTATCAGACCTGAGAAAAAATTCAGTGGCCTCGAAGAGCTAAAATCAGCGATCTCTCGAGATATTGAGACAGTAAAAGAGTTTTTTATCCAACACCCTTGATCTCGACTATTCGAGAGAGCTCAAATGTCCTGAAGTCCTCCCTCAGGTAGCAATAGGCATCAAGTTTATTTCCCCTGATAGAGAGAGGTTCGATCACCCTTTCTGTTCTCCCGCTATACGGGGATTGATAAACAATTCTCACGTACCCCGAAACTTTGGCCAATTCGAGGATTTCGCGGGCTTTTCTCTTTATGCGCCCGTTGAGATATCCAAGTTCTTTGAGGTCATGGAATGTTTTTATCCCTAAAGCCTTGAATTTATCGAGCATCCTGAGCCAGATTTTCATGGTCAACCTTGCATCCTCAAGGGCCCTGTGAACGGTTCCAACCTTTATGCCGAGACTTTCGGCAACTGAGCTCAGTGACCTGCTTTTGAGGTTTGGAAAACATTTGCGGGAAACGAGGTAAGTGTCAATGATGGGATTAAATATGGGCTTTCTGCCAGCCTGTCTCAACTCCTTGTTCAAAAAGGCAAGGTCTGCAGCAAATATGTTGTAACCCAGAAGAATGGTACCCTTCAACAAGTCAACTACCGTGTCTGCTATTTCACTGAATGTTGGTGAGTTTGTAACCATCCTGTCTGCAATTCCGTGAACCCTATACGAATTTTTAGAAATGGGTCTTTCCGGATTGATGAGAGAAGAGAATTCTTTGACTTTCTCTCCTGATTTCCAGACAACAATGCCGATCTCGACAATTCTGTCATTTCTAAAGGATAGACCTGTTGTCTCAAGGTCTATGGCTGCATATTTTTTTGAATATATCGAATCATTTTCAGGAAATTCGTCCGGAAGATATATCAACTTTAAACACCCCTTGCAAACAAACTGCCAATATTATAACGCCAAAACCCCATTAAATCCAATGAAAAACGAACTTACGTGAAAAATATTGTGCCATGCACGAAGTGCATGGCACAATAAACAAGAACGACTTCTCCGCCTTTTAAATCTGTCTCTATCTCACGACTATGGCCTTCTTAAATCCGTGATACGTTTTTCCTGCCATGTATATTCCATAAGCGCCTGCAGGTAAATTTTTCAAAATTAAACTGCCTTTTCCTGCAACTGTTCTCTTATTTAAAATTTGGCCCGCAGCGTTTATAACGTACAGTGTAGAATGTGCAGGGGCGTTGTAAGAGATTATCAACCTTCCTGCACCACATGAAGTTTTCACGAAATAAGGTGAAATAATAGTGTGCTCTCCAACTCCAGTATTGGATTTCTGGTATTTCAGGTTCAAGATGTCTCTATTTGAGAGCTGTGTTACACCGGTAACATAGAGATTCCCCTGAGGGTCTATTGTTATGTCATGACCTGAATCACCGTGTCCGTTGTCAACCGTGTCTGCCCATACGAGGCTTCCATTACTTGTGTATTCGAGGACGATGAGATCAGCGTTGTGGGCGTTTTCAGAACCGCCTGTTAAAAATAGATTCCCAGAATCATCGATGGCAAGACCGTTTGCCCAATCATTTCTTCC
>WFZT01000153.1 GCA_015489415.1 Caldifarciminota bacterium
GTTGGAGAGTTGGGACTTGAATTTGTGAGATTTGTGGAATTACAATTGCCCTCGTTAATGGGCGATTAACTTGAGAATGTGACGGGCTTTACAAACAAGGAGGTTTTGAATTGCGAGCCAATTTTACTTTGAAGGTGCTGACCCCGATGTTCATGGGCGGGGCTGACCCTGAGGGCGCCCCCGAACTCCGCGCCGCCTCCATAAGAGGGGCGATGAGATTCTGGTTCCGCGCGATAGCCGGAACGATCTTTAACACGACAGGAGAAGCATTATGAAAAGATTGAGACTTGAATTTGAAGTGGTAACCCCTATGTTTCTTGGTGGAGCCTCTCCATTTGGAGAGGCAGAGATTAGGCCTCCAAGCATAAAAGGACTTCTCAGATGGTGGTTCAGAGCATTGGGCGGAAGTAAAGAATGGGAAGCGAGACTTTTTGGAGCGACAGGTGGAAAAGCGAGTAAATCAAGGGTGCAGATAAGAGTGATTCCCGGACAAACATTCAGGGTTAAGAAGGCAAAAAAAGAAAGATTTAGTGGAGAATTAGGTTACCTTGGTTATGGCCCTATCGGTTGGGATAAAGAAGCCAGAGGAATGGTAAATCAGCGCTCTTTTATTGAACCAGGCTCAACCTTTTCGCTACAGGTCGATACGCTAAATCTAAAGCAAAGGGATTATTATGCATTATTGCTATCCATCTGGGCACTTATCAATTTTGGAGGAATTGGAAGCAGATCTCGAAGAGGTTGGGGAAGTGTGAGGATCATTGAAGCTCCAGAGGTAGAGTATCTTCAATGGAATTTTCAGACATCCGAAGAATTTTATCGTTATCTGCCAAAATTCTTAAATAAAGTCCAAAAAATATTCGTAGCATTTCCGGAATTCCCTGAATATACTGCATTCTCCCGAAAAACCGAGATACTTATTGGAGAGGAATTTGTAAACCAAGGTGAAACACTTTCTAATATAGGAAAAACAATAATTAAATTCAGAAACCGTAAGTATTATCACGATATTAAAAGACTAATGGAAGAGGCAGGAAAAAAGCCTGACAGGCTCTCCTATCAATGGAAACCAACAGGGAACAATACACAATACAGTAGTCCTGTACCTAAGGCAATTTTTGGGTTACCTAATAATTACATGTCTAGGACGAGACGCGGGGACAGGAACCAACCGACTCAATATCCTTGGCAGATTTCAGTTGGTGCAATTCAAATATACGGGAACAAAAAAGAGGATATAAATCGTAGAGCATCCCCCTTATTAATCAAAATAGCTAAATGGGAAAATGGAAATTATAGTTGGATTGTTACATACTTGCCATCCAAATTCTTACCTGACGGTGCTATATTAAAACTCTCTTTCCCGAAAGGTGGGCTTCCAGATATTAGAAGAACACGCGACCAAAGATTAATTGATTTACATGCTAAGTTAAAAGACAAAATTATTACAGCTAACCCTCCAAACTTTGGGCTTCTTGACGAGTTTGTGAGGGAATTAGAAGAAGAGGGGCCTTTTGTCTTCTATATCACGGAGGTTTCATTATGAGTAGAATAAGGCTTCTTGCATTTTTCCATGACCCAATTCATAAGGCTCTTGTCCTCGCTGCTAGAAGAAAACATGAAGAGGTCGCTAAAGAACTAGCTGACGCTTTTGGCTTGACTCTCACAGACGAGCACTTAAGGGACCTTAAAGGTATGGATATCCTGGCATCATCTATGGAACGACTCGCTCTGCCTGAAAACGCAGATAAAGACCCAAAATACCAAGTTATGGATTTTGATGAAATCGTTTTTAGGCACCCGATGAGTGGCGAACTTGTAAACCTCAACCTATCTAAGGAACTGTATGAACAGGCTCATAAAACCCTTCTGGAAGCATTAGAAACCCTCAGAAAGGAGTCCGAGAACAATGACGAACTGGAAAAACTTTCACACCTATGGCATCATCTGCCCAATTATCTCCAGGAAAGGGCACCTACAATACCCTGGCAAATTCTACCTGCCGACACGAGGGTTCCTAATCACACCATTTGGGACCATCTGAAACTTACAACTGCTACAGAGATAAAGTGGTACAATAAAAAAACTTATGCGACCGCTACCCTTTTTATATTCACCATCGGCCCTGTTCAAAGTTTTATTAAGCAGGCGAGAAAGGCTCAGGATTTCTGGGCAGGAAGTTTTATGCTTTCCTATTTGACCTTCACGGCAATTAGAAAGGTTATTGATACATACGGCCCCACAGTGGTCATTTATCCTGACCTTCAGGCACATCCATGGATACTAAAGAAAAAATCGGATGAAATAACAAGACCCACAATACCCAACAGGTTTGTTGCTTTAATTCCTGAAACAAAAGCGAATGTGATTCATAGTCTTGCAGAATCCTGCGAAAACGCAGTTAGACAGCAGATGAGAGATTGGGTAGAGATTGTGCTTGATAAGTTAACTCTTAAAGGCTATGCAGAGATTGAAAGAATGGTTGAGCGCCAACTTCAGAATGCTTTCTCAATGTATTGGGTGGGACTCCCTTTACCAGAACCTTCAAATGGCAAAAAAGATTATGAAAATGCTTTAGAACTTATTGAGAAAACTCTGTCTAATCAAAAAGCTGAGAGAGCAAAGAAAATAGTTAAACTTGCTAATGAACAAAAAACACTTTACGAGCCTAAAGTCGGGAACTTCTTTGGATTTTTGTACACCTATACGGAAAAGGCTCTTGCAGCGAGAAAAACACTTAGAGAAAATTTATTTGGTGAACCCGAGCCAGGAAACGAGATGCAAGCGACATCCCGGGAAACCCGAGTTGAAAGATGTCATCTTTGCGGTGAGCGGAATGCAATTATTAGAAAAATCCGGGATAATAAAGAGGAAGTTCATTTCCAAATTTTTTCTGAAGAAGGCCAAAAATGGGTCGATATACTTGAACCACCAGAAATAGGCAAACGAGAACTACCGGAAGGCGAAGCGTTATGTGCAGTATGCCTCATAAAGAGATTTCTACCCAAAATCGCCCAGCATGATATCGAAAAATTTCCTCCAAATTATTCCTACCCATCTGTTTCCGATGTTGCAGTTGTTGATCTTATAGAGGAGGTTGCTGAAGACCCAGAACTTCTTGGACTTCTGAATAAATTTGAAAAATCCATAAATAATCTCCATGCGAATACGGACATGGACCCAACTGTTAGGCCAATACCGAGAATTGCAAAGAAATTCCCTAAAGTGACAGAAGGCGAATGGCTTTATGAAGCATCCTTACAGAAGAAGGCCGCTGAACACACTCTTGAGGCAAGCCTTGACGAGGAAGCTCTTGAAAAGGCGAGGGAAGATCTAAAAACTTTTTTGGATGCCGTGGGAAGGAAGCCTTGCCCTTATTATGCTTTTATTGCCGTTGATGGCGACCACATGGGTAAATGGCTGGCTGGCGATATCGGATTTGAATTGAACGAAGAAACCAATATTTATCATCCAAAGGTCTGGCATAACTTACCCGAAGAATTCAAAGAGGCTGTGAAATCGATTTTCGAAATTGACAATAAGTTTGTCAGACCAGTAACCCCAGCCTTCCACGCAAGTATCGCAAAGGCACTCCAGACCTTTGCTCTGAAAATTGTGCCAAGAATCGTTGAGCAACAAAATCTCGGACAGATTATTTACGCAGGCGGTGACGATATCCTTGCCTTTGTGAACCTTCGAGACCTGTGGAAAATCCTCAGATTGCTTAGAATGGCTTACTCCGGCATGATAAGGGTCACCCCGGACGGGTATATTGAACCCGACAAATCCAACCGAACAGGTGTTGTAAAAACATCCAATGGATACTGGTTAACCATGGGACCAACAGCATCGCTTTCTGCAGGTGTTGTAATCGCACATTACAAAACCCCGCTTTCTGTTGTTATAACTGAGGGCTTCAACATGGAGAGGATGGCAAAAAAAGAACTGGGTAGAGATGCCTTCGCCATATCCTGGTTGAAACACTCTGGTGAAATAACGGCATCCGGCAGTAAATGGATGATCAAAAAATCGCCTGACCTTATTGAGATTCTGGAAGAAGTTGTTCAGTTCTTCCTGAAACCCTCCGATGAATCGCGTAAATATGTGCTTTCACGAAGATTTTTGAAAACCCTTGATAAGGTCCATCAGCATATCGGCGATAACTTTGAATTGATAAAGCCGCTGATTTCCCAAGCCATTCGCCGCCATATCCGGTTTACAGAAAAAGACATCTCGACCGATGAAAAACGGGAAGAGATTGAAAAGGTTCAAAACAAAGTAATGAGTTTACTGGAGTATCTGAATGGAGACCTCCGCAGATTCATAAACCTGCTTGAATCTGGGCTGCTCTATTTTAGATTTGCCAAACCGGAGGAGGCATAGAAAATGACCAGAATTCTGAAAATTACGCCATTGGATCCCTTATTTTTCCGCTCACCTATGCCTTTCACAGCAGGTGAGCAGGACTGGGCAAAGTCCGAGCCTTTGCCCCTGCCAGGTACCCTTTACGGAGCGATTCGCTCGGCTATTCTGACACGCCGAAACTTTGCTCAGTTTGTTGAAGGGAAGGGCTATCCGGACATAGGAACGCCTTACAGCAAAGGTTCGCTTAAGTTAAGAACCTTCTTCATCGCAAAAGAAGCGAACAACTCCTTAAGGTTCTACTACCCTACCCCTGCAACTATTCTCTTTAAAGAAGAGAAATCTGTTGCCATAAGTAAACCAGCTAATCTCCCGGATATCCTGACAGACCTGCCACAAAAAGAAGGAGGAAAAATCACAAGTTTCTTTTATCTCCGTGAAGACGATTATGAACCCGGAACTTGTAAGTGGATAGAACACGATGCGTTGAGAGGCTATCTAATGAAGAGCAAATCCGATGTAGGCTCATTTGCCAAAAACGAAACCTTTTTCAAGGCCGAACCCAAAATCGGCATCGCCAGAGACCGCAACACAAAGGCGTCAGAGGTTGGTAAACTCTACCGCGCTGAGCATTATCGCTACCTTAAAGGAGTATCCTTAATCGCACTTAGCGAAGGCACAGATGAGACACTTAACGGAGTGTTCACACTTGGCGGCGAAAGACGAACGGCGGTAATTGAGGAGTTGACAATCAATCCTGTTGAGGAGTTTGATACACCAACCGAAGGAAACCGTTTTCTGGTATATCTTATGACACCTGCCATCTTCAGAACAGGCTGGTATCCTTCAGGAGTTATTGAAAAACTCACAACAAAAGGAATAAATCTCAGGTTGATCACTGCAGCTATATCAGGATATAAGGCTATCTCAGGCTGGGACATTCAAAAGAAGGCTCCAAAGACCCTTTATAGAGCCGTACCAGAAGGAAGCGTCTTTGTGTTTGAAGTTATAAAAGGCTCTTTTGAAGAAGCGGTAAGGGCCTTTCATGGCAAAAACATCTCAGATATAAACCCTGAAGAGGGCTATGGATTTGCCCTCACAGGCAATATTTGAAATAAAGGAGGCATGAGGTATGGTGCGTAAAGGTAGCATTTTGTTCGTAACCGTGGAGACCCCGCTTCATGCGGGGACAGGTGCCGAACTGGGCATTGTTGACTTACCCATACAGCGTGAACGACACACAGGCTGGCCCAAAGTCGAAGCATCGGGCCTAAAAGGAGCACTGAGGGAAGCAATAAATCTACCAAATAATATAAAAAACGCAATATTTGGCCCCGAGGAAGGTGACCTTTATAGCGGTGCACTGGTTCTTACTGACTTGAGGATATTGCTTTTCCCGGTTAAATCAGGCAAAGGAACCTTCGCATGGGTTACTTCACCTGAGGTTTATGCAAGGTTCAGAAGGGATGTAGAAGCTCTTAGAGGGTTGGATACCAATAGTGCAGCGTTATTTAATGAGTTACCAAGTTTCCTTGAGCCCCAAAAAGTCCACAATAGCACTAAACTCACCGTGGAAGTTGAAGGGAAGGAAACTGTATTGTTGGAGGAATATTCCTTTGAGGTGACTAAGGATAATGCTGACGGGCCGTTAACCAAATTCGTTAACTGGCTCCAAATGAATGTGTTCAAAAACGGTGACCCAAGGCACGATGATATACCGAAAAAGATCTGTGTCGTGGAGAATGACATATTCAACGACTTTGTGAAAATGTTCACTGAGGTTATTACAAGAACCAGAATTTCGCCAGATACCGGAACCGTCAAAACAGGCGCTTTGTGGAACGAAGAATATCTGCCAACGGAAAGCGTTATGTATAGCCTTGTGATGGCAACTCCTGTCATGAAAAAAAATGAAAAACCTGAGGAATTGAAAGATGACAGCAATCCAGAGAACGAGGCTCAAAAGGTACTTAACAAAGTCGTTGGAAGTAGCCCAAAATATCTCTTCCTTGGTGGGAATGAAACGATAGGTAAAGGATTGGTAAGTCTCAAGTTTGTAGCATGATAGGGAGGCACATCATGAGCACAGTCAGAACCATAGAACAGAAACGAAGTGAGTTTGCTTTGAAATGTGTAGAAGATGTGAGAGAGAAGGAATTTGCAGGAAACTACAAAGGACTCGTAAAGAAATTTCCTATGATGGTTCTGAAAAATGGGTTGCTTCAGACGATTGCATTTCTGGAGGCAAAAGGAAAAGTTCAAAAAAGTGATGAGAGTGAGAAAGAACACAAAGAACTTTACAAAGACATAAAAAAATATCTTAATGAAGTATCTCCGATTTCCTTTACCGTTGCCGATGATCAACTATTATCAAAAGCTCTTTCTGAAACTTCGGTTGTTCAATACCGAAACATAACCTCCGATATTCTCGCCTTCGCTAAATGGCTTGGTAGATATGCTGAGGCATTGATTGAAAAGGAGGAAAAAAGTGGGTAAAGAATATAGGAGTAAGTTAACTTCAAGGAAAACAAGGAAGGGTTACCATATAGAGATACATTATGAGCGTGAAGGTAGGCCAAAAAGAATCTCATTCCAGGCTCACGATTTCCCTGGTGAATTCAAAAATCAGGAGGTTCTGATAGAACTCGAGAACAATTGGGTTACTAAAATCAAAAAAATTACGGGTGAAACAATCTGGGAAAAAGGGCTTGGGCGACCATCTCATGAAACAATAAGAAATTCCTCGGAAAGGAGATCGAGGGGAATTGACTCTCAAACCCGTGCACAGCAGAATTTGAATTTAAAAGTGCATCGGGATACTGAGCGTTTCATTAAAGTAGTAGGTTATCGATCCTCAGATTTCAATCCTGCACTTAAATTTAACAAGTTTTTAGAATGGGATCGAAATAAGCAGAAGTTTGATTATGAAATGACACTTGGGGTAAATCACAGCGGTATCCACCTTCAGGAATTCACTATTCCAAGTGAGGTAAAAAAGAGGATAGATACTTTGCAATCTCCCTCAATTTCAGAGGCTCTCGTATTTCCCTGGAAGGCAAAGACCACATGGCGGATTGTCATCGGACTCGGCTCACCTCATGTCCATGAAACCGCTATGACATGGCACCATACATGGTCTATTCCATATATACCTGGCAGTGCACTGAAAGGCGTTACCAGATCATGGTTTTTGCTTACTCGGTGGGAGAAATTTGCTAAAGAGAATCCAGAAAAAGCAGATTGGGAACATACAATCCCATGTCTTGAAGCATGGCTCATGGGCGATCCTCACCCGAAAGAGAATGATGTTGACCATAAAGAAAAAGATTGCCCTGTTTTTCCTTGGGCAGACAGTAGATTAAATAACGACAAGCAGTTATTTAAACTCCTTTTTGGAACCCAAAAACAAAAAGGGGCTATTATCTTCATGGATGCCTTTCCTGTTGATAAATACACTCTAAAACTCGATGTCATGAATGTCCACTACCCCAAATATTACCGTGGAGAGGAGAATTATGCTGCTGACTGGGAGAGCCCAAATCCTGTATTCTTCTTAACTGTTGTAGATACGGAGTTTCAAGGTGTCATTATAGTCAACAAGAGATTTTTCAATAAACTTGAAAAAACTGAAACATATACCGCTGAGCGATTGGCAAATGAAGCAATTAAACTCGTTAGAGATGCTCTTGAAAACCATGGCATTGGTGCTAAAACCAGTGTAGGATACGGCTATTTAAAAAATATTAGATAGTGAATTTGGGTTTTTATGCCCTTGCGTGAGACACGCTCTGTGAGTAAATATTAAACATTATGACAAGGACAAAAAGAATAGGTGAAGAAATAATAAAAGCAGTAATAATGGCGGCAATTGGGGCCGCTAAGGTTTTTGTCATAGAGTGGATCAGAAAAGCCATAAGAAGGAGAACTTGGCGCGATGTCATCGTGGATGCCATGAAGGAAGCAGTAAAGATGGTCATAATTACTGTTGCCACAACTGTAGCCAAGAGAATAACAGGCTTCTTTATATGAGGGGCGTCAGTTCTATTACGGCATTTTCAGCCAGTTTTAAAGAGTATTTTAATTTATGTTATACGCTTATGCTTGTGATGGTAAATTTTTCATGAAGAGGTCAGAACTCGTGAAAACATCGTTATACAAGCTTTTGATAAGGCAAAACTTTTAGCAAAATTCTTGGTGTTTTGCACTCATGATTTCAATTGGTAACACAGCAACTTTGAATAACATTTTATAAAAAGGGGGATATTATGTACCGCTTCAAAACAATGGTAAATTTTATAGGAGAACAACCTGTCCCCAATTATTTGCCTGTCAAATGGGGCATAAAACATCTTGGCATTGAGAAGGCTGTAAATTTATTCACGGATAGAACGGAAGAGATAAGCGAAAGACTCGAAAAGATATACAAAGGAAAACTGGGAATTGAGGCCAATTCTCTTCAGGTTGACCCTTACAATATCTCTAAGTTAATTTCAAAACTTGAAAAAATTCTCAGTGATTTACCTTCACCAATTTTTAACCTCACTGGGGGAACAAAACCTATGACTTTCGCCGGTTACTCTGTTTCAATGAGTTATAAAATCCCATTTCTTTACTTTCAGTCTGAAGGTGGCAAAATGAAAATAAGGATGTATGAATTCGGAGAGAATAGCACAATTAGTCCTCTGGAACCCATTGAAATTGAGGATGGTATTTATAACCTTAAAGAATACCTCGACATTCATTTCGATAAATTCAACATAGAAAACAAGCGAGGACATGGTGGATATTTTAAGGATAAAGATATTGGTCAACGAATAGAAAAGGAGATAATTCAAACGCTTGAAGAAAATGGAATTGAAGTATTCCCGGGCGTAAACATCCCTCCTGATATACAAATAGATCTGTTTATAAAAAATGGTCACAATGTTGGGATTATGGAGGTCAAGAGGACTTTAAAACCCACAGCAATAAACCAAATAGCCCTTCCATCAAGACAGGTTAGATTAGGAACATATATCAGGCGATTTGTTGTAGGTGGTTCACCGAGGGATGACAGGGAACTTAAAAATATTGTTGATAGAGCGGAAATTGGATTTGTATATATAATTTTGCTTGAAGGTTTGAAAAAAGGCACTCTCACTCAGGAAGAAGGAAAAAGACTTATCGTTGAAGTTAAGAACTGGTTGAAAGCTCCAATACCACAGAATTTTAAAAAAATGAAACAAAATCTCGGTATAATGGACTGAGGCATTTGTGATCATGAAAAGAACAAAAAATGATACAAGGATAGTTCTTTTAGGGGGCAGGGTTTTCCCTGCGTTGATGAATACATTGACAGATGCTGAAAACATTAAAAAACTGATCCCTCTAACAACACGGCAGAGCAGATACACTGTCCAAGATTTCCAAAATGCGTTGAGCGAAAATTTAAAGCAGAAATGCATATTACTTGATGATCCCTATATAGAAGCTGAAGATATAAAGGCTGTCGAAAATAAGTTATCCAATATTGTGAATGCTGAAAAAGGACCAATAGCAATTGATATTACAGCATGTCCTAAAATTCCAGCTTTAGCAGCGTGGGAGCTTGCACGAAAGTCCGATCTCTCCATAATCTATGTATCTGCATATAGCGCAAATATATTCAGGTTTAATTTTAAGGATGGACGTTATACCATTGATAAGAACAAAAGATTGAGATTGACGAAAGTGAAAGATTATCTATCTCTCTACGGAAGGAAAATACGCAATAACTTCAATATCAAATGGCTAAGAATAGCGAAACCTGAAGAGGAAACTGCATACGAAATTGGTAGATACCTTATTTCTCAGAAGGAGTATGGGGTTAAGTTCCTGAAATTCTTTAGATGTATAGCCAATAAAAAGGGGAAAAATGACTATTTAATGGTTACAGCTTTAGACGGAGGGAATTGTAAAAAACATTTACCTAAAGATAAGAATGAAGTTAAAAAGTTCGGGGAGATTTTTGATTTTCTTCAAGGGAAGCGAGTGATTAAGAATTTGAAATTCGATTTGCCGCACAATATTTCTTTTGACATATACACGCAAAATCAATCTTTCCTTAATGGTAAATGGCTTGATTACTATGTATATAGGATCCTTAAAGACAGTGGGTTATTTTATGACTGCGATTATTCTGTTGGGATTCCTTCTGACAACAATACAGAGATAGAGTTAGACTTTATAGGAATAGCGCAGGCAAAAAGTATTAATAATTGGGTTTATATAGTTGAAGGTAAAACCGGTAAGCCTGAGAGGAAAAAGTCAGGAAAGGATTTTGATACCCTCAGTGCAGCAGCTTATTTGATTGGAGATAAGGCAGTGGTTAAGTTCTTTGTTATTCACGAATATGTGAAAAATATCGACGAACAAAGCAAGAAAAATCTTGAAAACAAAGCACAAGAGTTAAATATTAACCTTGTTTTTGCAGATGATCTGGAAAAAGATGATCTAATTGAGAGATTCGAAAAGCCGAAATTTCAGCCAATCTAAATAGGAGGTCATCATGATTATCCTTAATTTTTCGCATCCGTTGACTGAGGAGCAGGTGCGGCAAGTGGAGGAGAAAACCAATGAGAAAATCGAGGAAGTGAGGCAGATTCCGGTTTTCTTCGAGCACAATAAGCCTTACGAGGAGCAGGTGAACAGCCTTGTTGAGGCCTGCAATTTATCGCCAGAGGAGTGGCAGACGCTCCCTATCCTGATCGTGCCGCCTTCTTTCAACTTTATCGCAGTGACCCTGCTGGCTGCTTTGCACGGGATCATGGGGTATTTTCCGCCTATCATAAGGCTAAGGCCCGTGGCCGGAGCTACGCCACCAAGATTTGAGGTGGCCGAAATTATTAATCTTCAAAAAATTCGAGACAATTATCGGCGTTTGAGGGGCTGATATCGTGAAGGACGGGAAAATTCCTAAGTTCTTATCCTCCATTTTAGTAATCCTGTCCCTCACTGTCGCAAGCCTATACCCTGCGTTGTTGGCCCTTGTAGGCAGGCTCTGGGGCGCATCGTGGAAATGGACAATATCGGTGGCTGCATTTGCTATCCTCTGCATCGTAATCATCCTGCTTGCTATCACCAATCCCCGAAAACACATAAGCCTGACAGATGCACTAAGGAGTTTCCTCAAAGAACCGCCTGGCAGAGAATCCAACAGGTGGTATCGATTCCTTTCCGTGTGGATATTCCTGACGCTTGTTTTTCAGGTGTCATGGCTGTTTGACAGCGTTCGGGATGTCGGACTCCACTGGGTAACTACGGGCAAGGGCTGGGATCCTGTTGTTGAGCACCATGTCGTGACATTCGCCCTGGCTATTGAGTTTATCATACTCATGCCTTTGATTTACATCAGGTTCATCTTCCCTATCAGACAGATGCCCGCTCACAGGAAGCCCCTGCCGAGAAAGGTTTTGATAATGGGGCTCAGCCTGCCTCTTAGGGATAACGCACCCGAAAAACAGAAGGATCTCCTCAGGCAAAAACTTGAGAAGTTAGGCAATCCGAAGCTGCCGGAAGAGCAAAAGCTAAAAGATCTTCATGGCAACTGGATTCCATCATTAAGGGCGATCCTGCATGAAAACGATAGCCTTGAACTGGTGATTTTGATACTATCGGACAGAACAAAGGGGTATTTTGACGACTTTATCGATTTCATAAAGCTTGTCCCGCAACTGAAAGAGAGACTGGAACAAGGCAGTCTTAAGGTGATCGGTTCAAATGAGATAGATGCTAACGATTTTGTGGCTGTCAGAAAGGAAATCGAGCGAATAATGGCAAGAATACGCAATTATGACGACAGAGACATCAGTTTTAACATAACCGGTGGCACTGCGATGATGTCGGCAGCCATGATCCTTGAGGCCGTTGTCGGCGAAAGGCAGGCCGAGTATGTCCGGCAGTCGGGAGACAGGGAGCTGATCAGGATAGATGTGAGCGAAAAGGACCTGCCGCTCACCTAACTGCATGAACTCGGTTGATGGCACGCCAACCCCAACTGTTGCAAGGTTGTTCTTAAAACGGGCGGTTTCACTATCTGTCCCGCAGCTCCGCTTGATAAACCCTGAAACTCAATTTATCCTTTCAGCACTATGGATAAGATTGGAAATATGCTGATATTCATTGGGCTTATCCTCGTTTTTCTTGGCGTGGTGTTCCTGCTCGTGGGGAAACTACCGCTCGGCCGATTGCCCGGCGACATCGTCTATGACAAAGGAAATGTTAAAGTGTATGTTCCGATAGCGACCTCCATCCTGCTTTCGATACTCCTGACTGTGATTATCAACATCTTAGGGGCATTCCTGGGCAAGAGATGAGCAGGAACTGGCTGCGGGCAGTTTTTGTCGTCGTAGCTTACAGCGTTTTGACCCTGTGGGCGATATTTTCTCTCATTCCGCTTCTGTGGCTATTTGTATCTGCCCTGACGCCTCAAGATTATCTCATGCGCATTCCGCCCATCATAAGGGTCAGCGACATCTCGCTCTCCAATTTCACCGAACTTTTCACAAGGGGGCAAATTGTCAGGTGGTTCCTCAACAGCTTTTACATTGCGGCGACCGTGACCGTTTTGCAACTCTTTTTTGATGCTCTCGGCGGATATGTGCTTGCTAAAAAAGATTTTCCGGGCAGGAAATGGATCTTTGCGGCCATACTCGGCACGATGATGATTCCGCCTCAGGTCACGCTCGTCCCGACATTCCTGATTTTGAGCAAAGCGCACCTCATAGACACGCATCTTTCAATCATCATACCTCAGCTTGTGGGGGCATTCGGCATTTTCATGATGAGACAATACATATCGAGCCTGCCATCTGAGCTACTTGACGCTGCGCGTATCGACGGTGCATCTGAATTCTCGACTTTTGTGAAGATAATCCTGCCGCTTACAGGACCAGCGCTCGCTGTGCTGGGCATCTTCATATTTGTGGCGAACTGGAACTCGTTCCTGTGGCCATTGATCGTGTTGAACTCGCCGTCTAAGTTTACGCTTCAGGTCGGGCTTTCGACTTTGCAGGATCAGTATGTAACGGATTATGGCATCCTCATGGCCGGTGCGGCGATAGCGGCTATCCCAATGATTGCCGTGTTCTTCGCCTTCGGAAAGCACATGACGAAAGGGTTGACTGTGGGAGCTATCAAAGGCTGATCAGGACAGGGGAACGCGTTTCTCTATGGCTTCTCTGAGCGTTGTCTCATCCGCAAGTGATAGGTCACTTCCGGTCGGCAAACCCCTTGCAATTCGGGTTACCCTGACGCCGAGCGGTTTTAACATGTCTGCTATGTAGTGAGCCGTGATGTCGCCCTCGACGGTCGGGCTCAGGGCGATAAGCACCTCCTCGATATGCTCATTCCTTATGCGCTCAATAAGATCCTTAAGGTGCAGATCTTCAGGTTTTATCCCGTCCAGAGGCGAGATTACGCCGCCGATGACATGATACCTGCCCCTGAACGCCCCAATCCTTTCGAGCGTGAAGACATCTTCAGGGTGCTCGACCACGCAGATCGTTCCGTTGGCGCGCATGGGGTCGGAACATATCGGACATGGATCCACATCGGTTATCGTGTGACAGACCGAACAGAATTTCAGCTCGGTTGCTGACGACAGGGCATCCGTAAGCTCACTCATCACATCCCTGTTCCTTAGGAGGTAAAAAACTA
>WFZT01000154.1 GCA_015489415.1 Caldifarciminota bacterium
AGATCCATCCTGCGAAGATTATGGAAAATTTAGCCGTTTCTGACCCTGAAAATGACGTATTAAAGCTCACTGTGTGGGAGAGACACAGAGGCACGGGCAATGTGGGCATCGGCTTTGTTCGCGGATTTGGCATGAAGTCAGGGGCACTTGCTTCAACGGTTGCCCATGACTCCCATAACGTCATTGCAGTAGGAGTGAGTGACGAGGATATATTTTTTGCTGTGAAGAGGTTAAAAGAGCTTGGAGGAGGGCTTATCGTTGTCGAAAACCAGCGTGAGCTTGCCAGTCTACCACTCCCAATTGCGGGTTTAATGACCGATACACCGGTTGATAAACTCGCGGACTTGGAAAAAGAGCTGAACAAATCTTACAGAAGATTGGGGGGCACACTTAAAAATCCCTTCATGCAGCTAAGTTTTCTCGCGCTCCCCGTTATTCCCAAACTGAAACTCACAGACTATGGCCAGATCAAGGATTTTCAAATTGTGGACCTATTTGTTGACTCTTTTTGAAAACTCATTGTGCAAATGTCATGTGCCCGGAATATCCATTTACTCTGGGTGAAATAATGCAGCTTCAGCCGTGATTTCTTGATTTCATTTTTTTGAAACATTATACATTCACCCATGAAAACGCTGGTTTTACAGATACTCATCTCTTTCTGGCTGATCAGTGTCCCATACGTGCATAATCCTGAGGGTGATTTTCTTCACTACAAGAACGTTGTAAAGGCCCTTCGTCTTCGTTACTCGAGAAAAGGGGCGGAAGTTTTAATTTCAGGTGGTAAAATAAGGATTTCAAGAAGCGGGAAAATTTACCTCCTTGGGAGATTTTCATTTCTCAAGCTCAATGGTGGTTATCTTGAAGCAAACTCCTGGGCCTATTTGCTCTCGAGAGTTTCGAAGGTCTACAATTATTACTGGGATTACAAAAGGAAGGGTTTTATACAATCCCATTATCCGCCCAGTGTGAAGCTTACAAAGGCTCATAAATATAGGACAAAAGCCGTTTTTGTTTTTTCTCATAACAGGGATTTGAAACCCACTTATTCATTTAAAAGGGGGAAGCTGAAGTTGAGTTTTCCACGCGGGTTTTTGGTTGTCAATCCTGTTTCACTCAAAAATTCCCTATCCGGTGTAAGAATTATTCACACACTTTCGGGACTCACTATTATTTTTGCACTTAAAAAGGGTGTGAAGTACAGTGTTAAAAGGGGAGATAGAAATCTAACGCTGGTGTTGAATATGCCATATAGGTCCACTCCGCGAAAAAAGTTTAGACTGGGGGAACTGATAGTGGTTGATCCAGGGCATGGCGGAAAAGACCCCGGTGCTATCGGGTATCGTGGGATAAGAGAGAAGGACATAACTCTTGCCATAGCGAGAGAGGTGAGAAGAATTGCAGAGAAAAGACTTGGTGTAAGGGTGGTTTTAACGAGGGACAGGGACGTGTTTATCCCTCTGTGGGAGCGCTCAAAGATAGCCAACAGGCTGGGGGCAACCATGTTTATTTCGATACATTGTAATTTCTCAAGAAATCGATACGCTCACGGCCTCGAGACTTACTTCCTTTCAAATGCCCGCACGAGGTGGGAGAGGGCAGTGGCCGCCCTTGAGAATGCGTCTGTTAAGTACGAGATAAACTACAGGAAGCAATACGGTATGGTCAGGAAAATCCTCGGAGATATGGCTCAAAACAAGTACTTAAAAGAGTCTCAGGTGCTTGCCGAATACATTCAGGAGTCTGTTGTAAAGAAAACGGGGACTCTGAATAGGGGCATCAAGCAAGCTGGATTCTACGTTCTACTTTTCACTCATACACCATCTGTCCTTGTCGAAACAGGTTTTATCTCTAATCCACGAGAGGCAAAAAGACTGAAAAGTCGTTGGTACATAAGAAGAATTGCAGAGGGAATTGTTAATGGCATTGCTTTATACTTAAACAAGTATGCAGAGAAGAGTTATTTCAGTGGAAGGGGATAATGCAGGAAATTCCGGGATACAAAACCGTTGAAAAAATAGGAGAAGGTCTTAGCGGAGAAGTCTATCTTGCTGAAAAAGATGGGCGTCACTTCGCTGTTAAAGTCCTAAAAAATGGTTTCCTCTATGAATTGATATCAGAGTACTTCATTCTACAAAGCATAAAGCATCCCAATATTGTCAGGGTTATAAACGTCAATGCAGAGGCGGAAAATCCATATGTAGTCTTTGAATATGCGGAAAAAGGAAACTTAATGGACAGAGATTTTTCGAGTGATGTCATGTTCTTCCTGAAAAAATTCACGTCCGACATCCTGCCTGCTGTGGAAGTGCTCCACTCGCGTGGTATAATTCATGGTGATATTAAACCTTCGAATATCCTTGTGTTTGCTGATTACACTTTGAAATTATCTGACCTCGGTGGTTCTGTCCGCTATCTTAAGACCGTTAGTTTTCCTGATTCGACAACACTCACTCTGGAGTACACCTCACCGGAGGTATTAAGAGGCGAACGGTTGAGTCCACAGTCTGATATTTATTCACTTGGTGTTTTACTTTTTGAGATGCTCACAGGAGAACTTCCTTTTCAAGGCACACCCGATGAGGTTATAAACGGACATCTTGTGGGGTCTGTACCTTCTCCCCGAGAGCTCAACCCTGAAATACCGATGAGTGTTGCCAACCTGATCCTTAAAATGCTCGAAAAATCGCCTCTACAGAGACCTGGAAGTGTGAAAGAAATAATGGAAATTTTGAAGAAAATTGTAGCAAGTCCAGAAACTTCTATTTCCTACATATCTTCAAAAGAGATTATTGGCAGAGACAAGGAACTCAGAATAGTGGAAAATCTGTTTAAGAGGATCTTACTGGGTGGTAAAACCGGGAAAAATGTGATTATCTTTAGCGGTCCAGAAGGAATTGGAAAGTCTTTTCTTGCTGAAGAAATAGTAAATAGGGCCCATCTATCAGGTATTTTCCCGATAAAACTTGATTTTAAATCGCACGGTTATGCAGAGACCTTGCGAAAAGCACAGGAGTTCCTAGAAAAATTCTTGAACAGAAAGCTGACCCTTTTTGATGTAAACATAACAAGGGGGCAGATTATCCAGAATCTGTACGAAGCGATAAAACTTGTTACTACCAGATTCCCCGTGCTCGTTGTAATAGACGAACTGCCTTTAGAAGATAGAGTTGTCTGGGGGATTGCCTCAGAACTTGCAAGAAAAATCAGAAGGGATAGAGCCGGCATCGTGATATTTTCAAAAGATGGAGCGCCTCAGAGTGTTAGAGAATTCGGAAGACTCTATCAGCTTCAGCCCCTCAGCCTGCCTCAGACCCGCTTTTTCCTGAGGTCAGAGTTCCCCGAGTTGCAAGAGACCCTGGTACCAACTATCTATGAGTTTACACGTGGAAATCCCAAAAGTATTATTCAAATTGCTCGTTGTCTCATAAATCATGAAGAAAAGAACTGCTTTGTGGCAGAGAAAACTCAGGGTATAAAAAAGCTGAGAGAGCTTTTAAATGATGAAGAATGGAACATATTAAGGCACATCGCTGTTACCGCCAATCCTGTGGATGTATCCTTTCTTGCGAACAGGTTTGAGATAAAAAAGCTTACGGATGTCTTAAATAAGTTGCTCGAAAATGGTGTTGTAGAGAAACATGACAACTATATTTTTGACGAGAACCTCAGGAATGTGATTTTAAGTGAACCTGAGACCAAAAAGATTGCCAGAGATATTGCAAGACAGTATTCAATATCAGGTTTTCATCATAAAGCCTCGAAGATCCTTTACAACGTTGGTTTTTACAATCTTTCCTTCAAAGAGATTGAGCCTCTTTTGAGGAGGGCTTTCAGGAAGAGGAATTTTATAAAACTTTATGACATCCTGAGGTATTATGAAGGGGTTAAGCTGAGTCGGGAACAGAAAAGAAACTTTATTGTGTTATACGCATATACCCTGATAAATCTTGGAATGCATAAACAGGTACTAAAACTCATTGAGGATAACTATCAGTTTATAAATAAAGCCAGAGCAGATTTTCTAAGAAGTTACGCTTTACGGGAACTCGACTATCCTCCCCAAAAATTACTTGAGCTGGTCGAGCAGAATGTTCTTGGTAAAATTAAAGGATTTTTGAAAGACGAAGCCGAGGCTTTTTATATTGACTTGCTATCCAACACCAGTATAGACGAAGATAGCTTCATGGAATTAACAGGAAGGTTTTTAAAGAAAACGAGGAAACCTGACCTGAAGGTTAAAATACTGCGTATAACGGGTAATTTTAATTTCCGCCGTGACAAATTAAGGGAAGCTCTAAGGTATTATAAAGAGGGATTGAAGCTCGCCAAGAAGTTCGATATACACTGGGAAATCCCCAACCTGCTGATGAATTTCTCGGTTACATCAATGAAAATTCGTGAAATCTCTTTTGAGGAGCATCTGGAGAATCTAAAGAATGTTGTAAGATTCGCAGAAAAACAGGCTAACTATCCGGTTCTTGAAGCCGCCTATATTAATCTATTTCTGTACTACCTTTCCTTTAAAAAGTTTGATGAGGCAAAGACAATTTTAGAGAAGCTAAAACTTCTCGGAGAAACCACTGAGAATTCAACTATATTAGCAGAGTACTATGACAACATGGCATATCTATATTTTGAATCCGACGAATGGGAAAGTGCAGATGAATATTTCAATAGGGCCTATTCTTTTTACAGGCAATATGGGGTGCCTCCCCTTACTTTTTACGATAAATATTCTCGCTTTCTTGTGCATAGAGGAGAGTTCAGAAAGGCCCTGAGAATAATAAGAGAAGCCATCAGTGAATGGAAAAATTACACAAATATCAGTATCTCATCATCTCTCTACAGAAGTCTCCTTGTGGTATTAAGTGTAGTAACAGAGCGGGATTATTTCTCCAAGTTTCTTAAATTTCTACCTCGGGACGTAGTACAACAGCCTTCTGTGGCTTACTTCATAAATTTTCACAGAAGAGATTTTGAATCTGCGCTGAGGGATGTTGATGAGCTGATTAAGGGCTTGACGAGATATGGAAAAGAATTTGGGAGATTGGTTTACATTGAAAAAGCTGAAGCCCTTTACAATCTTGGGCGTGTGGATGAAGCTGAAGAATTTATAAAAGAGTATATCGAGGCCCAGCCTGAAAATTCTTTCAGGCTGGGCCTCGCATATGTCATTATGACAAAAATAAATCTCAAAAAGAATCAATGGGATTCGGCACTGAGATACCTGGATAAGGCAGAAGAAATATTTAATCACCTTGGTGCAAAATTCCAGCTTGCCAAGGTTCGCTGCTACAGGACCTATCTCGATGCCATCTTTCAGGAAACAGAGATTGATCCTGAAAAACTGAAAGAATGCCACAGGCTACTTAATGAACTGGGGGCCATCAAAACTTTTCATGACATAGAGCTTGAAATTTTAAACGCGGTTGAAAAATAATTAAATGATGGACTCCAGCGATTTTATAGACCAGTCTTTAAAGGGGATGAGTGCGAGTTACCTGGGGGTGCTCTACAACGTCTCGGTTATACTCAACTCCACTCTTGACCTGAAAAAAACGCTAAGCTATCTGACCGACGTGGTGAAAAACCTCGTAAATACTGAGAGATGCGTCATAGACCTCAAAAAAGAGTGCTGTGGAGTAAAACGGGAAACCTACAATTTTTCTGAAAACTATATCACCGACCTGAGTGAGACGATTCTAAAAAAGGTTTACGAAACAGGTAAGACGCTGAAGCTCATAGATGCCCAGAATCACAGTGAATTTAAAAACCGCAAAAGTGTCAAAAGGCTGGGTATAAGGTCAGTTCTCGCTGTTCCCATAAAATGGAAAGAAGAAGTGCTTGGAGTGATTTATATTGACAACAGGAGAATAGTGAACGCCTTCACAGAACGCGAGCAGGCTTTGCTTGAGGCTATTGCCAATGTGGCATCGGTGGCAATTAGAAATTCTCAAAAATACTCCACGCTTAACCAGTCTCTTAAAGACATAAAGAGCATCTTGAGCAAGGGTTTCTTTTATACGGATAGATTCCTCGTTGTAAGTGACAAAATGAAGAGGGTGGTGGATGAGATTGAGAGGATTAAAGACAAGGATGAGATAAACGTCCTCATCCTCGGTGAGACCGGTGTTGGGAAGGAAGAGGTTGCGAGAGCAATCCATGTGAAATCAAAAAGAAGGAATAGGATGTTTAATCCCATTAACTGCCCCAATTTGAAAGAAGAGCTGTTTGAATCCATGATGTTCGGACATAAGAGAGGCTCTTACACGGGCGCAATTAAAGACCACGACGGAAAGATACTTGAAGCCAACGGTGGCACAGTTTTTCTCGATGAGATAGGAGACCTTTCTCCATCCCTTCAGGCAAAATTTTTGAAGGTCCTTGAAACAGGTGAGATAGAAATAATTGGTGCCAGTAAGCCCGTCAAAGTGGACGTCCGATTTATTTCTGCAACCAATAAAGACATAGAGGAAATGGTGGAAAGAGGAGAATTCAGGGAAGACCTCTACTATAGACTCGCTGGCTATATCATAGAAATTCCTCCACTCAGGGAGAGGAAAGAAGAGATTATTCCCCTTGCCAACTATTTTCTAAACCTCTATTCTCACGATAGAAATATCAAGGGCTTCACATCGAAGGCAAGGGAGAAGCTTTTGAGTTACGATTACCCGGGCAACGTCAGGGAGCTTCGAGATGTGGTTAAAAGGGCAATTGTTCTGTCCGAGGGAGATTTTATAACCGAGAATGATATTGTTTTTGGTCGTAGAAAAAAGAGGAGCAAGAAAACTTATTTTGATGAAAATATTAGCCTCAAAGAACTCGAGAAAGTCCATATACTCCAGGTGCTTGAAAAAACAAACTGGAGTATGGCAAAAACTGCAGAAATACTTGGAATTACGAGGCAAACACTGAGAAATAAGATTAAGGAATACGGCCTTGATAAATTCAGGAAGTGAGTGCACTTCTGTAAACTCTGATTTGTTGCCTTTAAAATACACATTGCACATTAAGGAGGAATAAAATGGGATTTTTCATAGCGAAAGAAGATGACATAAAGAAGGGAAAAACTACAGATGTTTATTTTGTTAGAACCGAGAAGATTTTGAGAGAGAAAAATGTTCATAACCTTTCAGTTGCCGAGTTCACCGTCTCCGGTTTGCCCAACGGGTACAGATGGGCCCTGTTTGGGGGACTGGAAGAAGCGGTTGAGCTGCTGAAGGGGAAGAATATAGACCTTTATGCGTTTCCCGAAGGGAGCCTTTTTAAACCGAGAGACATCAATGGGGTCCTTGTGCCTGTAATGTACATCGTGGGTGATTACGTGGAATTTGCTATTTATGAGACACCTACACTTGGCTTTCTATGCCATACAAGCGGAATAATGACAAAGTCTGCCAGGGTGAGACTGGCGGCTGGAGACTCGGTGGTACTTTCCTTTGGTATACGTCGCATGCATCCGGCCCTCGCACCTATGATTGATAGAGCGGCATATATTGGTGGATGTGATGGTGTTTCGAGTCTCATTGGAGCAGAAACGATAAACCAGCCGGCCAAAGGTACCATGCCTCATGCCCTTATGATCACAATGGGTGAGGATGAGGCGTGGAAAGCTTACGATGAGCTGATGCCCCCTGAGGTGCCAAGAATTGCCCTCATAGACACTTTCGGAGATGAGAAGTACGAAGCCATTAAGGCCGCAAAGATATTCCGCAAACTCCAATCAGTCAGATTGGACACCCCTGGCTCCAGGAGAGGGAACTTTGCAGCAATCATTCGAGAGGTTCGCTGGGAACTGGATGTCCGTGGCTACAAGGATGTCGGCATATTTGTATCCGGCGGTCTTAATGAAAAGACCATACCGGAGCTAAAAGAGGTGGGTGCCAACGGATTTGGTGTTGGAACGTCTATTTCGAATGCCCCCACAATTGATTTTGCCATGGATATTGTCGAAATTGACGGCAAGCCCAGCGCGAAAAAAGGCAAATTTGGCGGAAGAAAAGACACTTATAGATGTAAGGAATGTTTCTCTTTTGTCAATGTCAGGCATGGTGAGAATCCTCCTGAAAGATGCCCGGTCTGTGGTGGAGAGCTTGAGCCCATGCACAGAAAAATTCTTGATAAAGGGAAACTCGTGTATGAACTTCCAGGTGTAGAAGATATGAGAAATTACGTGCTTTCCCAGCTGGAGCACCTAAAAAAGGTGGAAGAAAATCCTATCTAACGGAGGGAAGATGAAGGTCGTTATCCTCGCAGGTGGAAAGGGCAAGAGACTTGAACCTTACACCACCCTGCTACCCAAGCCACTGATGCCGGTGGGAGAGTATCCTATTCTTGAAATCATCTTGAGGCAGCTTAAGTACTACGGTTTTAACGAGGTAATCCTTGCAGTTGGACACCTTGCAGAGTTGATTCAGGCGTACTTCGGGAAAGGGGAAAAACTCGGGATGAAGATTGATTATGTTTTTGAACCTCATCCGCTTGGAACTGTTGGACCTCTTAAGCTAATGAAGGATAGGTTAAATGATACTCCTTTCCTGGTAATGAACGGAGACATTTTGACAGATCTTGATTTTAAAGAATTTATGGATTATCACCTGAATTCCGGCGGCACCCTCACAGTTGGAGTTAAAAAGAGAGCTGTAAATATAGATTTCGGTGTGGCTGACCTTTCTGGAAATGTGATTGTTAACTATCGGGAAAAACCTACCTTTGAATTCTGGGTTTCTATGGGAATCTACATATTCGAACCTCCAATTCTGCGCTATATTCCCGATAAGAAGAAATTTGACTTTCCAGACCTTGTCCAGGAGTTGATTGCTCATGGCGAGAAAATTTCAGCCTACCTTTATGACGGTTTCTGGCTGGACATAGGCCGAGAGGAAGACATGAAACGTGCCCAGTACGAGTTTGAAAGCCGGAAGGATACCCTGCTGAAATGAAAGCACTGGTTTTAAGTGGTGGAAAAGGAACGAGATTAAGACCGGTTACGTATAGCCTTGCTAAGCAACTCGTTCCCGTAGCAAATAGGCCGATCCTCTTTTACGTGCTGGATAACATAATTCAGGCCGGGATAACCGACATCGGAATCGTTATTTCGCCTGAAACAGGTGAAGATATTAAAAGGGCGGTGGAGATGTATCGGACTCGTGACGCGAGGTTTACTTTTATTTTACAGGAGGCACCTCTGGGACTTGCCCATGCTGTAAAAATTTCAAGAGACTTTATCGTTGATGAACCTTTTGTTATGTACCTTGGAGATAATTTGATCGGCTCCGGGATCGGGAACTTCAAAGAAAAGTTCTTATATGAAAACCCTGATGCCCTTATTCTTGTTAAAGAAGTAGAAGATGCCACCCAGTTTGGGGTCGTTGAATTTGACCAGGAAGGAAAGGTAATGAGACTGGTGGAAAAGCCAAAGTTTCCTCCGTCCAACTTCGCCCTTGTCGGGGTTTACTTCTTCTCTCCTGCTATTTTTGAAGCTGTAGAGAAGCTTACTCCTTCATGGCGTGGAGAGTATGAGATTACGGAAGCCGTTCAGGAGTTGATAAATTCCGGTAAAAAAGTAATTGCCGAGTATCTTGAATCCTGGTGGCTTGATACCGGGAAAAAGGATGACATTCTCGAGGCCAACAGGGTGGTACTTGACGAGTGGATAAAAAGAAGGATAGAAGGGCGAGTTGATGAATCAAGTGTTATATCGGGAAGAGTGTCCATTGCGAAGGGTGCCATTGTGGAGAACTCAGAAATCAGAGGCCCTGTTGTTATTGGTAGTGGCGCGACGGTAAGGAACTCATTTATAGGACCTTACACGAGCATTGGGGATTTCTCACACGTGGAAGATTCAGAAATCCAATTCTCGGTTGTGCTTGATGGTGTTGAAATTCTCGGAGTTAAAGGGATTGATAGTTCAATAATAGGGAAAAGGGCCCGCGTAGTGGGCGATGGCAAAAATCGCATTAAACTTTTCATCGGAGATGATGCAGTAGTTGAATTCTGAGATGGCCCGACTGCTTAAAATTAAGCTTCCCATAGACGGTCCGTTTGTTATAGTCCCTGAGGTCTACTATGACCATCGTGGATACTTCATGGAAACCTTTAGTGAAAGGGACTTTAAGGAGATCGGAATCACGAAGAGGTTTGTCCAGGACAACGAATCCTACACGAAAAAGCGAGGCACAATTAGAGGATTGCACTACCAGATAGCTCCGAAGCCGCAGGCCAAGCTGGTGAGATGTGTTAGAGGAAGTATATTCGATGTGATGGTGGATATCAGGCCGGGTAGTCCGACATTTGGTCGGTGGACGGCGGTAATTCTTAATGAATTCAACCACAAGCAGGTCTACATCCCCGAGGGATTCGCCCACGGATTCCAGAGCCTCACTGATGACGTAATTGTTGCCTACAAGGTTACTGAATTTTACTACAGAGAGTTTGACAGGGCCATCAGATGGAATGATCTCGAGATTGGCATCTCCTGGCCCTTTGACAATCCCATACTATCTGAAAAAGACAGAAATGCCCCCCTCTTGAAGGAGGCAGAGCTTATCTTTTGACCATGAGGGTACTTGTAACAGGTGGAGCCGGCTTCATAGGAAGTGAGTTTGTAAGGCAGTTAAACGAGGAGGTCGCGATATTAGATACCCTGACCTACGCCGGAGACTTGAATAGACTCGAAAAGGTGATGTCCCGGATTTCATTTTTCCGTGCAGATGTGCGTGATATGGAGCAAATTCAAAAAATTTTTAAAGATTTTGAACCCGAGATGGTGGTACACTTTGCGGCAGAGACCCATGTGGACAGAAGCATCCTTTTCCCTACCCAATTCTATGAGACCAACGTAATAGGCACCCACAATGTGCTCCAGGCTTCTCTTGAAACCGGTGTTGAGCTTTTTATTAATGTTTCCACCGATGAAGTCTATGGTGAGAGGAGGGGCGAAGGGAAATTTAGAGAAGATGATCCGTTGAGACCGGGCTCTCCCTATGCGGTGAGTAAGGCGGCGGCTGATATGCTCGGCCGTGCATTTATGCGAACCTACGGTCTTCCCGTGATTACTGTAAGACCTTCGAACAACTATGGTCCATGGCAGTACCCTGAAAAGCTCATCCCGGTTGTCATAGCGAAGGCTCTAAAAGACGAGCCAATCCCGGTTTACGGAACTGGTGAAAATTTGAGAGAATGGATACACGTTTCGGATACAGCTCGAGCTTTGACAAAAATTCTGGAGAATCCCAGGCCGGGTGAGATTTACAACATAGGTAGTGGAATCGAGCTTAAAAACATTGATGTGGTTAAGAAAATACTTCGCATCCTTGGTAAACCAGAGGATTTGATAACCTTTGTCAGGGATCGTGCCGGGCACGATTTTCGGTACTCCCTCAACACCGAGAAAATCCGAAAGGAGATCGGATGGAGCCCGGAAATAGGCTTTGATGAAGGGCTCTATCAGACTGTGATGTGGTACATTGAACACATGGAATGGCTTGAGGAGAAAATAAAAACTGTCCGTAATTTCTGGAAAATGGTCTATGAAAATGAGAGTGGTGATAACAGGAGCTAATGGCCAGCTTGGCACTGCACTGGTCGAAAATGCCCCTGAAAACGTTGAAATTGTACCCCACACAAGAGAAGATTTTGACCTGAGGGATATAAATGCCCTTGAACGTTTTTTGAGAGAAACTTCTCCTTTTGTAGTTATCAATACGGCCGCTTTCCATGATACAGAGGCCTGTGAGACTGAATTTGAAGAGGCTCTGTTTGTTAATGCGATAATACCGACTATAATGGCAAGAATACTCGAGAAAATTGGGGGAATCGTGGTTTTTATCAGCACCGATTACGTATTTGACGGTGAGAAACGGGGAGAGCTTTATCTTGAGGATGACTTGCCAAATCCCCTGAACAGGTACGGCATCTCAAAACTTGCAGGTGAAGTGGGGGTTTCAAAACTGTCTGCTAAGTTCTATATTTTTAGACTGTCTTCGCTCTTTGGAAAAACAACGAAACGGACCGGGAATTTTGTCCTTAAAATCATTGAAAAAGCAACTAAAGGCAAGCCCCTCAGGGTAGTTAATGATATTTTTATGACACCTACTTACGCTCCGGACGCTGCAAAAAGAATCTGGGAAGTCTTGCTTGGGAATTTTTCTCCCGGAGTGTACCACGTCTCAAACTCAGGTATCACCAGCTGGTTTGATTTTGCAAAGGAAATACTGAGGATCAAGGGTATTGATAAAGATGTGATGCCTGTTTCTCATACCGAGATTAAAACGAAAGTGAAGAGGCCCCTCTGGAGCCCGCTTGGAAGTAAATATCTTTCTCCATTACGTCATTGGGGGGAGGCACTCAAAGAATATCTGGAGGTAGAGTCATGGACCTGAGTGTCATTACAATCAGTCATGGGCACGATGCCGAGGTAAAAAGGCTTTACGAGTCTATCCTCGGCAAAGACTGGAAGGTTGGTTTAGAAATAATTCTTATAGACAATCTCCCCCCTCATAAAACGGCAAAGCTGGTAAGCAAGGCTTTCCCCGGAGTTAAAATATTGAAGAATAAGAGACCGAGGGGATTTGCACACAACGCTAACCTTGGTATAAGCAAATCCTCGGGACGGTACATTTTTCTACTCAATCCTGACATTGTTGTCCTTGATGGTCTCTTTGAAAAAATGGTTAAATTCATGGATGAGCATCCTGATGTTGGCATAGCAGCCCCGGTTCTCCTTAATGTGGACGGCTCAAGACAACCGTCGGCACGAAGATTCCCAAATTTCTGGGTAATAATGTTGCGTGGGCTTGGTCTTGACAGGTACCTTGGTTTTATGTCATTAAATCAAAAATATATTGCAAACGATGTACCTCTGAACAACGGCTATGTGAACGTGGATTGGGTAACAGGAGCGGCCATGATTATCAGGAGAAAGGCATACGAGGTTATAGGGCCGTTTGACGATAAAAATTTCTTCCTTTACTTTGAGGATGTTGATTATTGCTATAGACTGTGGAAGGCTGGCTGGCGTGTGGCATATGTCACAGAAGCCAGAGCAGTGCACGAATGGAAGAGACGCTCGAGAAATCCATTCTCCGTTTATAAATTTTACCACGTTGTAAGTAGCATAAGATTTTTCAAAAAATACGGTCTAAATCTGAAAAATCCCAGGGAGGGTTTGAAATGAAAGTTTTTTACATGTCGTCTGAGATATATCCCTATGCTAAAACAGGGGGATTGGCCGATGTTGCCGGCACACTTCCCCTGAGTCTCAAAAAACTGGGAGTCGAGATTATCCTCGCAATGCCCTATTACAATAGGTTCGTTGAAAAACACAACCCTGAGAATACCGGAATCGTGCTGGACGTGGAATTCAACGGGATTACCTACAAAACTCCGATCTATAAAAAGGAAAACAAAGACGTTACCACCTACTTCATCAAAAACGACCAGTTCTTCAATAGAGAGTATCTCTACGGAACTCCTGAAGGCGATTACCCTGATAACCCACTCAGATTCGGCTTTTTTAACGTAGCATCCCTGAGACTTCTTGAAAAATTGAATTTTAAACCGGCTATAATCCATCTAAATGACTGGCAAACAGCCCTTGTCCCTGTTTACCTTAAAAACACGAATCTTTTCCCATTTCTAAAGGATACGAAAACCATTATAACAATTCACAATCTTGCCTATCAGGGCACCTTTGATCCCAAATTTTTGAAAGACCTGATGCTCCCTGAATCTCTATTCAACATGGAGGCCATGGAATTTTATGGAAAAATCAACTTTTTAAAAGGCGGAATAGTTTTCTCCGACGTCATCACAACTGTCAGCCCTACCTATGCACGGGAAATTCAAACCCCGGAGTATGGGTATGGACTCGAAGGAGTGCTTTACAAGAGAAGGGAGCATATTTATGGGATTTTAAACGGCATTGATTACGATGTATGGAATCCGGAAAACGATGAAAATATTTACTACACGTACTCAGTCGAAGACTTCCATTACAAGAAAATGCTGAACAAAACCCACCTTCAGGAAGATGTGGGCCTCCCGGCAGATTCTGAGAAACCTTTGATTGGCATGGTTTCAAGGCTCGCAGCTCAAAAAGGGCTTGACCTCCTTGCAGATGCTATGAAAGAGCTCTCAAATATGGACCTTCAGATGGTTATACTTGGGACAGGCGATAAAATTTATCAGGACCTTCTCTCTGATTTTGGGACCAAATTCCCTGACAAATTCGCCGTTAAAATTGCATTTGATCCGGTGCTTGCAAGAAGAATTTACGCTGGTTCTGACATGTTTCTCATGCCATCAAGGTATGAGCCATGCGGGCTTGGCCAGATGATTGCAATGCGGTACGGAACTATTCCTGTAGTGAGAAAAACAGGTGGCCTTGCTGATACTGTCGAGGATTTCACCTATGAAAAGCTAAAGCGTGATCCTGGAAAACGTAAGGGATACGGTTTTAGCTTCACTACATACACTCATGCCAACCTGATAGATGCCATTAAACGGGCACTCAAGATTTATACGGATAAAGAGACGTGGAACCAGCTTGTAAAAATTGCCATGACACGTGATTTTTCTTGGAAAAGCTCGGCAAGGGAGTATATCGCGCTTTACGAAAAGGTCATGTACATGTAAGGAGGCCGAAATGAAGAAACTGTTTATCCTTTTATTTGTCACGGGCCTGTTATCGGCCCAGTTTGCACCTGATACGACTAACTCCGTGGGTGGCGGGCTTGGTATGGCAGTGATTGATGGCAACCCTTATTTCACCTTAAATCTTGCAACCGAATTACATTTTGGAAAGTTTGGACTTGGCCTGAATATCCCACTGCTTTACAGCCCAAAAGAAGGGATTAGAAAAGAGGACTGGAACTCTAAAAGAGATTACGCAAGAATAATATCCTATGTGAGATACGGATACAAAGGTGATCCGTTCTACATAAGAATCGGCGCACTCTCCCATACGACGCTCGGGCACGGTTTTCTTGTTTACAACTACAATAATCGGATACGCGAAGACGAAGTAAAAGTGGGGGCTGAACTTTATGTTGACAGGGGATTCTTTGGATTTGAAGGATTTAACAGTGACTTCGGTAGACTTGGATTGATGGGAATAAGGGGATTTGTGCGGCCATTTAAGAACGTCCCTATTGCAGGTAGATTGCAGTTTGGCGGAAGCTTTGTCCGTGACTTTGATCCAGATGAGAGAGAGGCCACACACGACGGTATCTCCGCTTTGGGGCTTGATGCCGGTTTCCCTATATTCCAGTACTCTCTTTTAAGTTCCACGGTTTACGCTGACTATGGGACCATCGTTAAGCACGGACACGGATTTGCAGAGGGGATTATCTTCAGCTTGAACGGCATTGGAATCTTTGACCTTGGAGTAAAACTTGAGGAAAGGCAACTATCCCCACATTTCACGCCTGCATATTTCAACTCGATGTATGAAGTTGATAAACCATACAAAGAGGCGAAGCTTGACAGCATCACTCAAAAGGTTGACGGCACATTTGGTGAACTTTACGGTGAAGCCCTGGGGAAGCTGAGAGTCTCTGGAAATTACTTCCACAAGAAAAATGTTAAAAACAGTGGGGTTCTAAATATTCTTGCCACCACTGGTGATATGTTCCCTGTCTTCACTCTGAACTGGCGGTACTACAAAGACCAGATAGAGACCATGAAAGATGTCTTTACCATCAATGACCGGTCCATTCTTTTCACGGAAATTGGCTACAGGCTAAACCCATACATGACCGTGTTCACAGTAATTAAAAGAACTTATCGTTATGACGAAGAGACGGGTAAATATAAGCCCACAGACCGCTACGGTGTCAGGGTAGAATTTAACTGGCATTTTTAAGTTTTTAAGGGGGGGCGTGCACTTCGTGCACGCCCCCCTAAATCGGCCCCTGGTTGAGAGCTTGTTCGAAAACTCTGAATTAATCCCTGTGTTAAGTCTTGTTGATAGCTACACGTAAAAATTTTTCCTCCCCCCGCATAAATTTATTTGCGGGGGGAGGATGAAAGGAGAGGGGTCACATCTGTGAGAAAAGGTTGTGATGAGGGGTTACATCTTGATTTTTCAAATTTTTGAGCTGAGACTCCACCTGTATCCTTCCAAATTCAAGGTAAAGAAGATACTGACATGCACCAATTATGTGACACCAATCTTGGACGTTGTAATTTCTAAACAGGCTCACCCTGTCGTTGACATTGTAAATTCGGGAAAAGTATAATTAGTGCCATCATGTTAACGTTCCAGGATATAATTCTTAAGCTACAGGACTACTGGGCAAGACAGAACTGCGTTATCCTCCAACCATACAATTCAGAGGTAGGTGCAGGTACATTTAATCCCGCTACATTTTTGAGGTCCCTCGGCCCGGAGCCCTGGAGAACCGCTTATGTCGAGCCTTCAAGACGTCCAAAGGATGGACGTTACGCAGAAAACCCTAATCGCGTCCAGCAGTACCATCAGTTCCAGGTCATTCTAAAACCCCCTCCGGCTGATGTTCAGGAGCTTTACCTTAATTCTCTGCGTGCACTCGGTATCGAGATTGAAAAACATGATATTAGGTTTGTTGAAGATGATTGGGAGTCCCCGACTCTGGGGGCCTGGGGGCTCGGTTGGGAAGTCTGGCTCGATGGGCTTGAGATTACACAGTTTACGTATTTCCAGCAGGTGGGAAGCATTGATCTTGAAGTGATTTCAGCAGAAATTACCTACGGACTTGAAAGAATAGCCATGTACGTCCAGGGTGTCGAGTCCATCTTTGACATTGTTTGGGTCGATGGCATTACATGGGGGGAGATTTATAAGGACTTCGAATACCAATTCTCGGTCTATAACTACGAGGAGGCAGACGTTGAGTTTCACCGCATGCTCTTCAGTAAATACGAGGAAGAGGCTAATAGACTTCTTGATAAAAAACTTCTTTACCCGGGATACGATTTTGTTTTGAAAATGTCCCACACGTTCAACATTTTGGACGCACGGGGTGCCCTCTCCGTTTCTGAGCGCGCGACATATATTCAGCGTGTTAGAAAGATGGCCCGCAAGGCTGCATCCCTTTACATTGAACTTAGAGAAGAAAAAGGATTCCCACTTTTGAGGGGGAAGAAATGAAACCGTTACTTTTTGAATTGGGCGTCGAGGAACTACCACCTTCTTACGTTACCATTGGTTCTCGTGAGCTGAGAGCCAAGTTTGAGGACTTTTTTAAGAAAAACAGGATTGAATTTGAGGGGCTGCGGGTATTTGCAACTCCGAGAAGATTCGCAATTTTAGCCGAGAAAGTTGCCGAAAAGCAGTCCGAATGGGAAAAAGAAATTATTGGACCACCTGTGAGGGTGGCATTTGATGCGTCTGGTAATCCCACAAAGGCCGCTATTTCCTTTGCAAAATCAGCTGGAGTGGATGTTAAAGACCTGAAAATTGTTACCAACAAAAAAGGCGAATACGTGGCAGCCGTTGTCAAAGAGGGTGGGGTGGATACAGCAGAGTTGCTGAAAGAGGCGGTTCCTGAGATTGTTGCATCTCTCAAATTTAAGAAAACCATGAGATGGGCGGATTCATTTCGATTCCCGAGGCCCATCCGCTGGATTGTTTTTCTCTTTGGTCAGGATGCCATTGAAATTGAAATAGCTGGCGTGCGGTCTGGAAACATCACTCGTGGGCACAGATTGATTTCTCCCGGAGAAGTTGAAATTCAGGACCCTCTTAGCTATGAAGAGCTGATGGAGAAGCACTTTGTTATCGCTGATTTGAAGAAACGCAGAGAAATGGTGGTGGAGAAGATAAAAGAGGAAGCTTCAAAAATTGGTGGCGAGGTGATTCCCGATGACGAGCTGATTGACGAGGTTACAAATCTTGTGGAATTTCCCGAGGCTGTGCTTGGAAGTTTTGAAGAAAAATACCTCGAGCTCTCTGACGATGTGGTCATCACGGCCATGAAGCAGCACCAGAGATACTTCTCCGTTGTGAACAAAGATGGAAAATTGCTCCCACATTTCGTGGCTGTTATCAACAATCTTGCTGAATACGAGGATTTTATCAGGCCGGGTCTTGAGCGGGTTCTCCGCGCAAGATTGGAGGATGCAAAATTTTATTATGAAGAAGACCTGAAGATACCCCTTGAGGACCGTGTTGAGAAGCTAAAAGGGGTTGTCTGGCGCGAGATGGACGGGCAGGTGATTTCGGTTTATGAAAAGGTGATGAGGGTTAAGGAGCTTGCCCTGAAACTGGCAGAGAATGACGATAGTGTGGATAAAAGCGTTATCGAGCGAGGTGCACTGCTCTCCAAAACCGACCTCACCACTGAGATGATCCGCGACGGAAAAGAATTTACCAAGTTAGAGGGTAAAATCGGGATGGAATATGCCCTTGCCCTCGGTGAAGACGAAAGGGTGGCGAAAGTTATCTTTGAGCACCATCTGCCGAGGTTTTCAGGTGACCAGCTTCCAACACAAAAAGAGTCTGCTTATGTCGGGATTGCTGACAGGATTGACACGATAGTTGGTATTTTTGCCACCGGTTACGAAGTCAAAGGCTCTCAGGACCCCCTCGGTATCAGAAAACTTTCCTACGGATTGATTGACCTTATCCTTGGCCTCGAAATAAAGATTGACCTTGAGGATGCCATCGGAAAGTCCATGGAGATTTACGGCATCGATGATGAAACCCTGCTGAAGAAGATTCTTGATTTCATCTTCACAAGATTTGAAAACTACCTCGAGGAAAGACTCGGGGTGAGGTATGACATCGTTGATGCGGTTATCGCATCAGGGATAAAGGACCTTGTTAATCTGAAAAACAGGGCCGTTGCGCTGAACGACCTGCTTCTCAAAGAGCCAGAGGTGTTTGAAAAGGTGGTGATTGGTCAAAAGAGGGTGGCAAATATTTTAAAAAATGCAGGTGAGCTGCCGGAAATCAATCCTGAACTTTTCGAGAAAGAGGAGGAGCGCGTCCTCTTTGAAACCGCTAAAAATATTGAGCCAAAGGTAATTGATGCCCTCAATCGCGAGGAATTTAGAGAGGCATTGAACCACCTTCTTGTTCTCAAAGACCCCATTGATAAATTTTTCGACAACGTTTTCGTTATGACAGAAAACGAGAGTGTTCGGAAGAATCGGCTCGCGTTACTCAAATTTGTGCGTCGGATTTTCAACCACTACGGTGACCTTTCTAAGGTCGTCGTTGAAGGACAATGAGTAAGATTCTCCTGATTGATGGAACTTCCCTTGCCTATCGAGCATTTTTCGCATTCTCAAAAAATCCGCTGAGGAACTCTAAAGGGGAAAACACCAGCGCTGCCTTTGCCTTCACAAATTCGCTTCTAAAACTCTTAAAAACCGTTAAGCCTGATTATGTTGCTCTCGTTTTTGATGCCAAGGGGCCAACCTTCAGGCATGAGAGATTTAAGGAGTACAAAGCTCAGCGACCTCCCATGCCAACAGAGCTCTCCATGAACCTCCAATGGATTAAGGAAATCGGCGAGGGTTTCGGCATCACAATATACGAAATTCCCGGCTTTGAGGCAGACGACATTCTCGTGACCCTTGCAAAAAAGGCCGCAGACAAGGGACTCGAAGTTGTTATTGTAACAAGCGATAAGGACCTGCTACAGATTGTAAACGATAGGATTCACGTCCTCGACACGAGGCCCAAAGAGGATATTCTCTACACGCCGGAAAAGGTTAAAGAAAAGTTTGGAATCCCACCTGAAAGGATACCAGACCTCCTTGCTTTGATGGGTGACCAGATTGATAACATCCCGGGAGTGCCGGGAATAGGTGAGAAGACCGCCATAAATTTGATCAATGAATTTGGATCCCTTGAGAATCTTTACGAAAATATCGACAAAGTGAAGCGGAAAAATGTCCGTGAGAATTTGAAAAGATTCAAAGATCAGGTCTTCATGGCAAGGGAGCTTGCAAAGCTCGATATTGATTCCCCTGTGGAGCTTGACCTCGAAAAACTTAGGCTGAGGCCGCCGGACAGGGGCAAGCTTTTTGCAATTTTCAGACGACTCGAGTTTACCAGCCTGATGAAGGAGATGGCAAAAAGGCCCGAGGGAATCGAAATCCTCGAGGTGGAAGAGCCCGAGATCAAAGATGGAGTCGCATTAAGCGTAAGAGAAAATGCACTTTTTGTGGGAAATGACCCGCAGAAGATATTTAAAACTGCGAAAGAGAAGCTCCCATCTGTTATCAAGAATTCGCCAAAGTGGACTTTTGATTCAAA
>WFZT01000155.1 GCA_015489415.1 Caldifarciminota bacterium
AAACGGAAAGGTTGTTCGAGAGCCCTGGTTTGAGGTAGACCCTGAAAGGGACACTGTCTATATTGGTAAAAAGCAGATAAAACTTGAGGACCATAGCGACACAACTTTTGCCTTTTATAAACCTGCAGGTGTTTCGAGCACCCTGTATGACAAACATGCTGAGAAAACCATAGCCGACTATGTGAAAGATATCGGTAAAAGGGTATTCCCGGTTGGGAGACTTGACCGGGATTCAGAAGGTTTGATGATTCTGACAGATAATGGAAAACTGGCGAACATTCTTACACACCCGAGGTATCAGATAGAGAAGGAGTATATTGTGAGTGTGGAAGGTGGAAAGATAAATCGTGACGTTATCAAACGTTTGAGTAAGGGAGTTTATGTGGACCATGCTTTTTTGAAACCCTACAGGGTTCAACTTCTTCACTCCACAGGAACGAGTGGGGTCTTCAAAATCGTACTGAGGGAGGGTAAGAAGCGTGAAATCAGAAGAATTTTCAAAAAACTGGGATTCGAGGTGAAAAAGTTAAAGCGCATTCGCATTGGAAATTACATACTTCCACCAAATTTAAAACCAGGTGAAATGGTTAAGTTATCGAGAGCGGATATCAGGAAGCTCAAGATGGAGAAGAGAAGGAGGAGCTGAAAATTTTTATTGGGGCTCCCGCGCGGAGCGCGGGAGCCCCAAATTTTAATTACTTAAGTCTCAAATCTTCATATGCTGATAGGGCTGCAACTGCTCCCTGACCTGCAGCCACAATTATCTGCGCCTGACCACCTGTGATATCTCCGGCGGCATAAACCTTTGGAACACTTGTTCTCTGATTTTTGTCAACTTTTATGTACCCCCTCTCATCCAGCTCCACTCCAAGCTGTTTCGCAACTTCATTTTGAGGGATGAGTCCCACATAGATAAATACTCCATCAACCTGGAGCTCCTTTATTTCGCCTGTAGCACGATCCTTCACCTTGACACCTTTAACCTTCTTTCCGTCCCCAAAAATTTCCACAACCTGAGAATTCATCCAGTAATCTATACCGAGTTCCTGAATTTTTTTCTGATACGCCTTCTCACACATCCATTTGGGCATAAACTCGATCACTGTTACTTTGGGTGTAATCTCTTTTAATGTGATGGCAGCAATGGCTCCTGAATTACCACCGCCAATTACAGCGACAGGCTTTCCTTTATAAAGAAATCCATCACATGTAACACAGTAGGATACCCCACGTCCATCATACTCTTTTTCTCCCGGAATGTTCAGATGTTTATGAGTGGTTCCTGTGGCGATTATAAGAGCATCAGCAGTGTATTCTCCTTTGAAAGTCTTGACGACAAATTTTTCACCGTCTCTTTTTACCTCATCCACACCCTCGCCTTCGTGAATTTCTGCATACTGTGAGGCGTGCTCTTTGAATTTTGCTGCAAGGTCCTCTCCCTTTATACTTGGGAATCCAAGATAATTCTCCACAAGTGGGTCCTCACCCACGAGTCCACCGGCAACGTCCTTTTCCAGTACAAGAACGTCAAGCCCTGCGCGAGATGCATAAATTGCTGCGGATAAACCACCAGGTCCACCTCCAACTATTATTATATCAAAGTCTTTTTTGCCAGAAGTCTGCTCCTCAGTTGGCATTCCAAAAATCAGTTCCATTTCCTACCTCCTTGGGGATTTTGGGAATAATAATTAACTAATTTAGTCAGGTATGTCAACTGATTTTGCATAAAAGGCGCTAAAACTTTAAAATTTTCAACCATGCGTTGTTTTATAGCTCTTGAATTCCCGCCAGAGGTTAAATCTCGTATTTATTCAGACCTGAAAAAGGAAATGCAGGAGAAACCCGAGTTGAAGTGGGTTACGAGGGATAATCTACACCTTACGCTCAAATTTTTAGGAGAAATACCCGAGAATCAAGTAGAAAAACTTGCCCGTGAACTGGAATCATTAAAGAAAGAAAAAAAGATTGAGGTAAAGTTGGGTGGGCTTGGAAGTTTCCTTGATCATGGAAGTGTGAGAGTTCTTTGGATAGGAATAGACAGGGGAAATCGTGAAATAGAGAAGCTTGCCAAAAAGGTGGAGAATCTTACAGCAAAACTCGGATTCCCCCGTGATAGGAGGCCGTTTGTGCCACACCTCACTGTTGCAAGGGCAAGAAAGCATTCAAAAAGACGTTTCAGGCCTACTGATTTCAAAACTGAGCTTAATATTCCTCCATTTACCGTAAACGAGCTCATTCTTTTTAAATCCACCCTTACCCCTGAAGGTCCAATTTATGAGAAACTGAAGGTGATAAAGCTAAATGGATAGCGAAGAGATTTTAGAAATAGCAAGAGAAGTTATTCGCAGGGAAAAACTTGGTCTTATAAGACTTGAAAAGACCATTGGGGATGAGTTTGTAAGAGCCGTTGAGCTTATTTTGAAGAGGCAAGGCAGAGTAATTGTGACAGGTATCGGAAAGTCTGGAATAGTGGGGAAAAAGATTGCAGCTACAATGACAAGCCTTGGAACACCTGCGATATTTCTCCACCCCACTGAGTCCCTTCACGGAGACCTTGGAATTGTGAGCAAGGATGACGTGATTCTTGCCATTTCCAAAAGTGGAAACTCCGATGAATTTTATACACTTATTCCGCTTTTCAAGAGGTGGGATATTCCGATTATCGCTATAACTGCGAACAGAAATTCCGAGCTTGCGAAACATGCTGATGTACTAATTGTTTTGCCCAATGTTAAAGAGGCGTGTCCCTACGATATTGCACCGACAGTTTCAACAACCCTTACGATGGCCATTGGTGATGCACTGGCCATTGCTCTTGCCTACAAGAAGGACTTTAAGCTTGATGACTTTGCCGAACTTCATCCAGGAGGTGCCATTGGGAAAAAATTCTGGGTGCGTGTTGAGGATATGATGCTTACTGGTGAGAAACACGTTCCGATCGTGAAAGAAGATGCTACAATGGAAGAGGTTATCCTCGAGATGACTTCAAAGCGTGGAATTACGAGTGTGGTTGATGATGAGGGACGTGTGGTCGGGGTGTTTACTGATGGAGACCTTCGAAGGCTTCTTGAAAAGGAGCTTACCAACAAAAAGGACATTTTTAAGCTTCATGCCAGAGATGTGATGACCAGGAATCCAAAGGTTATTACCAAAAATGAACTCGCTACGAAAGCAGCGAGATTAATGGAGCAGTACGGTGTCACAGCTCTCATCGTTGTAGATGAGAAGCGCCATCCCATAGGTATTATCCACCTGCACGACCTTATGCGTGCAAGAGTGGTCTAACCTTTGGGCATCATTTTCCCTTTTGCCATCATTGCAGCTACCTTCTCAATAGACCTTCCGCCAAAATAAAAGAGGAAAACGAGCTCAAAAAGGCCTTTCATCTCGGTAGGTAGCTCTCGGCCTGTTATCGCGTAGATCACAAGAATCATGAGGATGACGAGGAGGGTGATGGGGCGGATGTTTTTTGAGAGAAAGTTATCAGACATTACGTCAACTTTTGCAAGTTCACGTGCACTTGCCCTATCTTGCTGAGCAATTTTCTCTCGTTCTATTTCCAGTTCAAGTTGTTTCTGTGCAAGCTTTTTTAATTCCAGCTCAAGTTGGGGGTCGGATTTTATTTTATCGAGAACGTCTTTTGCCTGAAGAATCTTTTTTGAAAGCTGGGAAAGAAGGTCTTTGAAAAGGTCAACTGCCACACTGGAAGTTAGAATGTTCATCAAACCCCTCCGTTTAGCAGTTTTTAAAGTCGGGGCGAGTGGATTTGAACCACCGACTTCCTGCTCCCAAGGCAGGCGCGCTAACCGGGCTGCGCTACGCCCCGACTTTGTCGTGGGGAAATATTAACAAAAACAAAAAACATTGTCAACTCATCAGATTAGCTCAACAGAGATTTATACTAAAAGCGGTTTGCTGAATCAGAAATCTGCGCGAGAATTTAAGGATCCCTTGTGAGTTTTACCTGAGGATGAATTGAGTGGATTTTTAAGTGAGCTCTTGAAAGAGTGAGTTTCTCGTAAGGAATCCAGTTGTTAAAAGCAATTTTCTTTTCGGACTTTTCCATATGTATTGGGTGGCCAAGGATATGAGGGAGAAGATAACGTTTTTGTACCCTCTCCAATTCAAAAGCTTGGGGTTTGACAGTATAATGTAAGTATGGCAATATCTGAAATTCTAAAAAGAGCGCTTGATAAAGGTGTATTAGATGAGGGTGATTACTTCGATCTTCACTATTACCGCATCTCTGATGACATGGGCAAATATAAGCGTGGAACGATGATATCTGGAGAAAAAGTCATATTTAGTTACCCTTCAATTATGAGGATAATGAGACTTCGTGAGGGGATTAAAGCTCATTTCAAAAAGCCATTTTTCGTCGAGGAAAAGGTGGATGGATATAATGTTCGCATTGCAAAGCTAAAAGGCCATATAGTGGCTATTACGCGCGGTGGATTCGTCTGTCCATTTTCAACAGACCGCCTCCGTGACTTCGCAGATTTTGAGAAATTCTTTAATGACAATCCAGACCTTGTCATTGCCGGTGAAATAGCAGGGCCTGAGAACCCTTATATTGAGGTTTACCCCCCATATATCAAGGAGGATGTCCAATTTTTTGCCTTCGATGTGTTTAAGGTTGGAGAAAGAAAACCGCTCCCACCTGAAACTCGCTATGAACTCCTTGAAAAATACAACATCCCGCAGGTAAGGAGATTCGGGCGTTTCTCACCATCTCAGGCAGAGGCTATCCGTGAGATTGTTCAAAAGCTAAACGATGAAGGAATCGAGGGTATCATTATGAAAAGTCCCGAGAAGGTTGTGAAATACACAACCATCAACATAAATGTTTCTGACATTGACGCAGATTCATGGTTAATCTTGGAGATGCCGGGGAATTTCTACACTTCCCGGATAGCCCGCATAGGCTTTGCCCTCGATGAATTTGGCATAGAGCCTGATGAAGAATTCTTTAAAAGAGTTGGAAGAGCCTTTATTGAAGGATTCATGCGCGGCATAAGGAAATTTAAGGAAAAGGGAAGAATTTCCTACACCTACAGACTTAGATTTAACGACGATGCACACCTTGCAATGTTTCTCGACCACATTAAAAATGTTTCCCAGAATTTGAAAGTTAGAGTTGTTAAAATTTACCGTGAGGGGACTAAACACATTCTGGAGTTTGAGAAGGTTTTCCTTGAATCAACCTCTGCTTTCTCACAGATCATGCATGGAGGTGGTATCTATGACTGAGGTGTTGATTGCAAAGCCCGGTGAAATTACCCTGAAAACCCGAAAAATCAGGAAGCGCTTTGAAAACCGTCTGATTGAGAATGTAAAAAGCGCATTCAGTAAATCCGGTATCAAGGCCTATTCCATAAAAAACATGAGGGGAAGGTTTGTTATCGAAACAAAAGAAACTAAAGAGGCCTTCGAAACCCTTAAAAATGTGTTTGGGATTAATCAGATAGAGATAGCCATTAAAGAAGAATTCCACGACCTTGATGATATATTAAAGCGCGGCGAAGAGTTGTTTAAAGAAAAAGTTAAGGGTAAAAAGTTTGCCGTCAGGGTCAAAAGAACAGGTACGCATCCTTTTCGTTCAATGGACATTGAGAGGGCGCTCGGCGGACGTCTATACGAATATTCAGCGGGAGTGGACCTTAAAAATCCAGAAACTACGGTGGAATTGGAAATTGTTGACCAAACAGTGTTTTACATAGTCGAAAAGGTCAGGGGAGCAGGTGGTTTGCCCGTGGGGACCGAGGGCAGGATACACCTTCTCTTTTCCGGTGGCTTTGATTCATCAGTGGCCTTTTACCAGCTTTTGAAGCGCGGTCTTGAGGTGGACTTGATTTCATTCCTCTTTGGAGGCGAGGAGCAATTCAAGAAAATATTTGAAATTGCGAGGTTTATTGGGAATAAATTTGCCCACGGATACGAGCCAATGCTTTATATTGTGGATTTTTATCCAGTGATTATGGACATCAGGGAAAACGTGAAGGAGAGCTATCGGAATTTGATTCTGAAGCGTCAGATGCTCAGGGCTGCTGAAGAATTGGCAAAAGAAAAAGGATTTCTTGCTGTTGCAACCGGTGACTCTATTGGTCAGGTGGCATCGCAGACTTTTGATAACCTTGTTGTTTCTTCATACGCCATTGAAATGCCTGTAATCCGACCGCTTGTGAGCTTTGACAAGCAGGAAATTGTGGATATCTCAAGAGCAATCGGAGTTTATGAACTTGTCTCTTCCATGAAAGAGTACTGCCAGATTACGCCGAAGCACCCTGTTACAAGGGCCACACTCGAGGCAACTGAGCGGCAGGAAAGGAACCTCGATATCGAACTTCCGCGCAAACTTGTCAATAAAAGGAGGAGTTTTTATCCAACAAAAGTGGAGGGATTGGAGATGCTTGATTATCAGCTGGACTTAAAAGAAATACCGGAGGATGCTGTGATTTTTGATATCAGGGACAAAGAGGACTTTGAGGAGTGGCACATTCCAGGTGCTATCCATATTGATGAGGCAAAACTCTACGAGATGATTCAAGAGTTGAGCAAATCTGTGGAAGATACCCACCTCCCAACCTCCCCCCACGCACAAAGTGCACAGGGGGAGATAGGTGGAGGGAGTATATCTTCCAATGATGCAGAGTTGTCCGGGCAGGCTCCTCCCACGCTTGACAGGGATAGGATTTACGTTGTAGCATGTTACCGGGGTGCACGCAGTATGGCAATTGTTAACGAGATGAGAAAGCACGGACTTAAAGCATATTCCTTGAAAGGAGGTTGCGAAGCTTATAGATGAATTTGATCGCAATTCTCCTTTTTTCTGCGATAAATATTTCTTCAGGAAGCCTCGAGATCCAGAATCAGGGTGGTAATCTGATTTACTTCCTGAAAAATGGTGTAACTCTGCAATTTGACAGTACCATTGTGACTTCTGACGAGGGAATTTATTACATTGATAAAAAAATGGGGAAACTTTATGGTCATGTGAGGCTTAAGACACCGAGCTATACTGTCACGTCTGATTCACTCATTTATTTTGAGGATAAAAACAGGACTATTTTTAGATTAAATGTTAGTGGAACCGATTCATCGGCTATTTTTGAAGCAAATCACCTATCTATCCTGGGTGATACTGCTTTCGCACAGGGGAATATTGAGATTTTCCTCGTGAATGATTCTCTTGTGATTTCCGGGGATAGCGGAGTTTATTTTATAAACACCGGCACGGGTAAGATTTTTGACCGTGCCAGGGCTTCGCTTTTTAAAGGAGATACAATAAATCTTGTTGCAGATTCCATTAAATTTCTAAAAGACACGCTACTCGCGTGGAGCAGGGTAAAGATAAATTCGAACTCTTTTGAGGGGTCTTCAAGAATGCTTAAGTTCTTGAGTAAATCGAGCGACTCTTCTGAGGTGAAGTTACTGGGAGACGGCCAGTTTAAAATTTCCAGAACTAACGTATCTGGTGACACCCTGATCTTTGGCCTCTCAAAAGGTCATGTAGTACGGGCTATTTTTACCGGTAGACCCATTCTTGAGACTTCAAGAAAAGATGGAGTTCTGGCGATAGAAAGCAGTGAGATGAGGGTAGACGTTACAAATGACACGGTCAGTTTTTTTACTGCCCGTGGCAGGGTTAAGGGGAGATTTGAGGAGAAATGAGTAAGCTTTTCGCACGTGGATTGGTTAAAAGATACGGTAAAAGAGAAGTTGTCAAGGGCATAGATATTGAGGTAAACACTGGTGAGATTGTGGGGCTTCTTGGTCCTAACGGTGCTGGCAAAACGACAACTTTCTACATGATTATGGGGGCAATTAGCCCAAATGGCGGTCAGATATTTCTGGATGACCTCAATATTACTAAACTTCCTATGTATAAAAGAGCAAGGCTGGGGATCAGCTATTTGCCGCAGGAGCCCTCTATTTTTCGTAAAATGACAGTTTATGACAATGTTTATGCAGTGCTCGAGATGCGAGAGAAATCGAAAGAGAAGATAAAAAAGAAGACTGAAGAAGTGTTAAACCAGATGAATGTTCTACGGTTGCGTGATAGTAAAGCATACCAGCTTTCCGGGGGTG
>WFZT01000156.1 GCA_015489415.1 Caldifarciminota bacterium
TTATACGTCGTCATCGCATCATGACTATTTAAGGTAAGAGGAGAAGACCATTGCCCGGAACCATACCCTCTGTGCAGATATTTAACATCCTCAGACGCCGACAAATAATGATAGGATGTGTAAATAACGTTCCATCCGTTATTTCCGTTACCGGTAACATCACTCACATACACTGTGTCATCTGTAGCGTTAAATGTTCCGTAGTACCAGTGTCCCCCGTCGTTATAAGATATTTTGTATCTTATCCCCACATGGCTCGCATACTGGTATGCGAAAAGAACTATAACAGTATCACCGTGCATGGCAATTGAGGTTGGATGTGGCTCTGCCGCTGATAGTCCCAGGTGAGTATCCCAGCTACCATTTGCTCTCGCGAGGACATCCAGGCTGTCATTTGTGTTGATGTAAGATAGCCAGATGTAATGTCCCGAGGAAGGTGTGTACCCGTAACTTGCGTCTAGTCCTTTATAAGCATTTGTTACTCCTGTGTTTATCTCTTGCCATGAGGTGTATGGGTCAGCTGAATAATAATAGAATAGATTATGATCCATCGTGATAAATGCAATGTAAAGGGTGTTATGAAAGTACCTGTTAGGTTCAATCACTATTTCTTTAATGGTATCTGATGGTGAAATGACATAATGGGCTCCATAAGAGTTATCAAAATGCCCCGTATTTGCATTGTATCTCACGAAGAAAACATCCCTTCCATTCCATGCCTGAACCATGTAGATAAAGGTATCGAGCTCTGCGATGTTATAGGAATTTAACTTCGTTCCATTGGGAATAGTCCAGCTCGCCGTTCTACTCCAGGTTTCTCCTCCATCGTTTGAGAAAAATAGTTGTGCGAAGTATCTTTTACTGCTTCCAGTTCCAGTATCTGCCTTTATTGCCATGAATAGATTGCCCGTGTTTGGATTACGCACAAGTTCAAGGGTTCGACTTTTCCAGGGGTATTGGTTCAATAGAACCTCATTACCCCATCTCATTGTGGATGCGGGGTCTCTATATTCCTTTCCAAGAATAATGTCTGGGTCAACCTTCTCTGCTCTATTTATCAGTTCAATCGCCTTTTCATAAGAGCCTCTATTCCATAGCTCACTGGCATCTTTCAGTGTTTTTGAAACATCTGGATTTTGAGAGGCAAGGTAAATAGAGATGTTCCCCCTTTCTGCGGCGGGAATTCCTGATAGATGGTGGGAGATTTCACCACCCCACACGACTCCCAATAATACTAACAAGAGATATTTCATAGACACCTCCCTGTTTATTAACCTATGTATAACGGAAGGTCTTCTTCATGTCAAATTTTTCAAATTGTAAAAAGTCAAATAAATCACCCGGCCCAACGACAAAGATTTTTTAAGGGGTTAAAAAATTGCAAGAGTCTGGAAGGATTTTAGAAGTAATAATCAGGGCACTTTTTGTGGGGGGACTGGTATAAAATTACACTAACCAAACCTTTGAAGACAGGACTCCTGCATTCCTCAAATCATATATACACTCCCCACTGCGTCATTCTCCACGTGCTTCGCACGTGGAGAATGACGCAGGAAGTGGATATTTTTAAATCAAGCTTAATTTGCCATTAATTAGCCAAATCCAATGGAGTGGCTTATGGAGCTCCTTCGATGTCAAATTCAGGGATACCGAACCAGAATCCGGTACCCTTGATGAAGTCAAGCTGTGCAAGGATCAGGTCGTAGTGAGCTTGCTCCATTTCAGCAAGGCGGGTAAAGAGCTGTTTTAGCTCCGGGTCCTCGGTTTTATCCGCCTGCTCTTTGTAGAAGTCTCTTGACTGTGCCTCGTGCTCGAGGGCGGCCTGAAGTGCATGAATCTGATGGGTCTCGGCTACCGAGGACTTCTTCTTCTCGAGCTTCTTTATGTCGGGCAGCAACTTCTGGAGTTCATCCTCTTCAATCTTAATTTTCCCTATCGGCTGATCCTGTAAAACCTTGTCCCTAATGGACTCCAGTATCCTCATGTGTTCGTACTCTTCACGGGCGAGCCAGATAAACATATTTTTGCCCGTGACATCATGTGTCCTTTTAGCAAGGTCCAGATAGCTCTTGAGACTCTCTTTCTCAAGCTCAATTGCAAATTCATAGGCTTTTAAAATTTCATCTTTTGTCGCCATTTTTTACCTCCTCAAATTACCTCAAATTTTTTGCCCAATTTTTCGAAGACTTCAAGGGCCCTGTCGATTTGCTCATCTGTGTGTGTTGCCATCATACTGATCCTCAGAAGCTGCCTGCCTGGTGGAACAGCTGGAGAAATGACCGGGTTGACGTAAACTCCATTGTCAAGAAGTGCACGCCAGAACATAAAGGTTTTCATATCGTCTCCGATAATCACTGGGATTACCGGTGTTTCTGAAAGTCCAGTGTCGTAGCCCATTTCGCGAAGGCCATCAAGCATCCTTTTTGTGTTGTCCCATAGTTTTTGCCGCCTCTCTGGCTCGTTTTTGATAATGTCCAATGCAGCGGACACGGCGGCCACATTGGCAGGTGGCATACTCGCTGAAAAGATCAGCGACCTCGCAAAATGCTGAATGAAATTGATCACATATTCTTTACCGGCGATAAAACCGCCGAGTGATGCAAATGACTTACTGAAGGTTCCCATCACGAGGTCTACTTCATCCTCAAGACCGTAATGCTCAGCTGTTCCACGACCGTTTTTGCCCAGAACACCAATGGCGTGGGCATCGTCCACCATCACACGCGCTCCATATTTTTTGGCAAGCTCTACAATTCCCGGCAGGTCAGCGATATCGCCCTCCATGCTGAACAATCCATCCACTACTATGAGTTTACCCTTGTTGTCCGGAATGGATTTCAGTACCCTCTCGAGGTCATTCATATCGTTGTGCTTGAATCTGCGGATTTCGCCAAAGGAGAGTCTTGTACCATCAATGATGCTTGCGTGGTCCCATTTGTCTGTGATTATAACATCCTCTTTTCCGGCAATAGCGGAGATGGTACCAAGGTTGGTCTGATAACCTGTGGAAAAGACCAGAGCCCTCTCTTTTTTCATAAAATCCGCCAGCTTTCTTTCAAGCTCGAGATGGATTTCAAGCGTTCCGTTTAAGAATCTTGAACCACAAGTGCCTGTTCCATATTTCTCAATTGCCTTCTGAGCCGCCTCTTTAACCTTTGGGTGAACCGTTAGACCGAGATAATTGTTGGAACCAAACATCAGGACCCTTTTACCTTCAATGGTGACCTCTGTATCCTCAGCTGAGGCTATGGGTCTGAAATAAGGATAAAGCCCCTGTTCCTTTACCTCATCGGCTTCTACAAACTTAGCACACTTTTCAAAAATGTCCATAACATCCTCCCTGAATAAATATGACCACTTTATTATATTTTGTCAGCTCCCAAATTCCAAGTGGTCATGGGTTAAAGATAATTTTGCGCAAGGTGTATGCGTTGAATCCAAATGAAATTGTGACAAAATTTACCCCCCCGGTCGGCAATTTACCGCGTAAATTCTTGCTTTCTTGACAGCTTTGAAGTGCGAAAATTATAATAACCTATCAAAAATCCACCCAGGGAGGATTATCAATGGACGAGAAAAAGACGCGAGCTATTATTTTTACACTTGTAACCTTCTTCACGTGGCTTTTTTATTTTATGACCACTGCACCAACCGTTGTTTTCTGGGATGTAGGTGAGTTTCTCGCCTGCTCCCACATCCTTGGAATACCACACCCTCCAGGAACGCCACTTTACGTGATCCTTGGAAGATTTATGGACCTAATGCCCATCCCCCTTGCCCCTCTTTTCCATTTGATAAATAAGACTGAAGCAGTCAATAGTGTGCTGAAGATAACATCTGTTTCCATGCTTTCCGGCGCATTCACCGCCGGATTTGCATACCTTATCGTGGTAAAAATTATTGAAAAGTGGGATGCACCTGTACCAAAATCATTTGCCCACATTGCAGGTATTTTCGCCGGTTTAATCGGAGCGTTTGCAAGAACAGTCTGGATGAACTCCATTGAGGCTGAGACCTACACTCCATCAGTTTTTGTGATGGTTTTCCTGACCTGGGTGGCCTTAAACTGGTGGGAACATAAAGACAGTCCAGTTAGCATAAGATACATCCTCTTCTCACTCTATTTCTTATTCCTCTCCAGTGGGATTCACCTGATGCCATTGATATTCTTCCCTGCACTTTTCGTCTTTGTCTGGGTGGTAAAGCCAAAGCTTATATGGGATATGGAATTTCTTGTGGTAACGGCCGCTACATTTGCCCTTATTGCTCTCATGAAATTGACATATGAATATGGGACTGGCTCTGTGGCCCTGATGATAGTTTCGCTCCTTGTAATGGCGTGGTATCTCTACTACAAGAAGCTCTTTGACATCAACGACTTCCAGATTATGCTCTTCATAGGTGGCTTTATAGTGGTTCTTGTGGGGCTCTATACAAAAAGCTCCATTCTACTCATTATTGGGACATTCCTCGACATTTTAATTCTTTACATTAAGGCGAAGCTTTACAAAGACTGGAAAGGATTTGCCCTTATCTTGATAGTGGTTGCCTTTTCCGCTGAATTTACCATGATGGTGAGGGCTATCCATAATCCCAAGATCAACGAAACAGACCCATCCAACTGGAAGTCCTTCATGGACGCCCTTTTGAGAAAACAGTACGAGCCTGCCAAAATTTTGCCAAGAAGGATTCCATTCACAGACCAGCTACTTCTGTTCTGGAGATACTTCACATGGCAGTATGCAAGTCTTGTGCTACCGCTTACTTTCCTTGGACTTCTTGGTCTTGTTACTCACTTCGGTAATGAAAAGAAAACTTTCTGGCTCGTTGGAACTGCTCTCCTTATGGGCAGTCTCGGGCTCATTATTTACCTCAACCTCAAGGACTCTCCCACCGCCCCAATCAACCCGTTAAATCCGAGAGAGGTAAGGGATAGGGATTACTTCTTTGCCCCATTCTACACCTATTTTGCCATATACATGGGATTGGGTGTGTGGGAAATAATGCGATTGCTGGCGGTTTATCTGAAGAAATGGGTAATAGGGCTTGTAACTGGTTTATTGATTGTAGGTGCACTTCAGGGGTATCAGTTCAAACATTTCTGGCCCATAGTGGATAGAACACACAACTACATGGCTGAGGATTATGCCTACGACCTTCTGATTTCACCGAGGAAGAATCCAAACGGTGGCCCAGTGATTCTTTACACAAATGGAGATAATGATACATTCCCACTCTGGTTTGATCAGGATGTTCTTGGATACCGGCCTGATGTTATTATTGCCAATCTTTCGCTTATCAACACAAACTGGTACGTGAAGCAGCTCAAAGACTGGGGCGCGCCTATAAGCTTTACAAAGGCTGAAATAGACAAGTTACCACCTGCACTACTCATGCCCGGTGGAAAAGTTCTCTACCTGAGAGACATTATGATCAGGGATATGATAGCCACGTCCGCTGGATACAAATTTAAGGAAGACGACTACGTCCAGCTCACTCCGGGCTTGAGGGTGCCAAAGCTGTATTTTGCACCACCGGATACATTTTTGAATAAAGTTATCAAGGGTGCAAAATTTAAAGTTCCCATCTATTTCGCACTCACTGTTACACCTGATGTTTATAGGCCCTGGAGCAAATATCTTTTGAGCGAAGGACTGGCATTCAGGGTGATGAACCACAACGTGTCCTCTGGTATATTCCCTGAGGGCTTGAATGTTGAGAGAACAAGGTACCTACTGCACGGTAATATGAGTGTTAAAGAATTTTTGAAAAAGTATGCTAATGCCAAATCTCCATGGGGCATCTTCCGTTACAGAGGGATTTTTGACAATACTTATAAAGATGGAACCCACCTGAAACTTGTGAGAAACCTCGCATCCGTTGCTCTGAGACTGGGCTATTATTACAGCTTTCAGGATTCTATTGATCAGGCGATTGATGAGCTTTACTTCTCCAAAAAACTTGCTGAGGTGGTCCTGAAATTCCAGCCACAGGCCACTGATGTCTCTCGTCAGATCATAGCAATTGACCTCATGATTGGAAATCTCTACAAGCAGAAGGGAGATTACGACAACGCAATTAAGTACTACGAGGAAGCGATGCAAATCCAGAAGGTACCTTTACTTTACAAGCAGATTGGTTTAACCTATCTTGCAAAGGGTGATACGACAAAGGCAATTGAAAATCTGGAGATTGCTTTGAGTATGACACCAAAGGATAGAGAGATTTATGAGTCACTCAAATCCATTTACAAAGCGAAGAAAGATACAAATCAGCTCAAACGACTCATTCAGGATTGGATTAAAAACAATCCTAATGACTCGGCAGAAATTAAGGAATTGAAGAAGTTAGGAGGAAAATAAAATGGCTCATGCTTATACACCAGGTTTAAAAGTAACGAAGGCAACAATTTTAAGAAAGGAAAGGCGTCTCCCTCTCCCGGGAGAGGTGCTTGTTAAAAAGGGTGACAAAGTAAAGGCTGAGGATATCGTTGCGAGAACAGAGCTTCCAGGAAATGTAAGACCTATAAATGTTGCAGGACAGTTATCTGTCCCGCCCGGCGACCTGCCACACCTGATGCTCAAAAAAGTGGGTGATCCTGTGAAAAAAGGAGAGCCTATTGCTCAGTCTAAAGGAATATTTGGGCTCTTCAAATCCACGGTCACCTCTCCTGTTGATGGAACTATAAAGAGCATTTCAAATGTCACAGGACAGGTAATTATCGAAGAGCCACCCATTCCAGTCGAGGTTATTGCATACATTGATGGTGAAGTTGTGGATGTGATTCCTAATGAGGGCGTGGTTATCGAAACTATTGCCACCTTCGTGCAGGGCATTTTCGGAATAGGTGGCGAAAGGATAGGACATCTCAAAATTAAGGCAAGCTCCCCTGATGATACCCTGACCCCTGATAAAATTACACCGGATGACAAAGATATGGTAATTGTTGGTGGAGCTTTTGTAACAGCCGATGCCCTTAGAAAGGCAGTTGAGGTCGGTGCAGCCGGAATCGTTGTAGGAGGCATTGATGATAAAAACCTGCGCGATTTCCTCGGATACGACATTGGTGTCGCTATTACCGGCTCGGAGCAGAAGGGTATCACGCTCATCATTACAGAGGGCTTTGGAAAAATTTCCATGGCGCACAGAACCTTTGAGTTGCTGAAGAGCATAGAGGGGAAGAAGGTTTCAATCAATGGAGCTACCCAGATCAGGGCTGGTGTTATAAGACCTGAAATAATCGCTCCGGGGGCTAATCCTGAAGATTTGAAAAAGGACCACGAGGAGATTGCGGCAGGCCTGGATATTGGAACACATGTGCGTGTCATCCGCGAGCCCTACTTTGGCAAAATTGGTAGAGTAACCGCCCTACCCGCAGAGCTTCAGGTGATTGAGACAGAGGCAAAGGTCAGAGTCCTTGAGCTCGAGTTTGACGATGGAACGAGGGTACTTGTCCCCCGCGCCAATGTGGAAATAATTGAGGACTGAGTTGGAGAAAAAATCCCTCCGTAAGGCTTTCGGTGAATTTTTAATAGAGATCGGAGAAAAGGACGAGAGAGTTGTAGCACTTGCGGCCGACCTTGCAAAATCTACTTACACCGAGATGTTCAAAGAGAAATTTCCCGAGCGGCACTTCGAATTTGGCATTCAGGAGCAAAATATGATGGGAGTGGCCGCCGGCCTTGCATCAACAGGCAAAATTCCGTTTGCTTCCACATTTGCAGTTTTTGCCGCCGGAAGAGCCTATGATCAGGTGAGACTATCCATTGCTTATGCAAGATTTAACGTCAAAATTGTTGCGACCCATGCAGGAATTGCCACCGGCGAGGATGGCGCGTCCCACCAGATGACTGAGGATGTGGCTCTTATGGGTGCAATTCCTGGTATGGTTGTCCTTTCCGCTTCAGACTACTATGCCACCAAGTCTGTGCTGCAGGCTGCGTATGAGTACGACGGGCCTGTTTACGTGCGGCTCATCAGGCCCACGGCTCCAGTTATTTATGGCGACAAATTCCCTTTCAACATTGGTGAAATCAAAGAGCTTAAAAAAGGGAAAGACATCGCCCTTGTTTCTTACGGCTACACCATGCACGAGGTGATTAAGGCCACCGAAGTGCTCGAGGGAAAAGGATTTTCTGTCGGCTTGTACGATTTTTTGACCATCAAGCCCATTAAAGATGAGACAGTTGAGGAGCTCAGGGATTACAGGGCTATCATGGTGGTTGAAGATCACGTCGTGTGGGGCGGACTTGGTGCCAACCTTTCACTCAGGATGCTTGAAGCAGGATACAAAAATCCCTTCGAAATCGTCGCTTTAAACGACGTTTTTGGACGTTCAGGCTCACCGGAGGCCCTTTATCGCCACTACGGGCTCGACCACGAGAGTATAGTTAAGAAAGCAGAGGAAATCCTTGGGTGAGTTACATAGAATTTCAGAATGTGTCGAGAATCTACCAGAATCGCTGGTATGCACTTCAAAACGTTAGTTTTAGTATTGGCAAAGGCGAATTTGTTTTCATCATCGGTCCCACAGGGGCAGGAAAAACCACACTACTTAGTCACATTTACTTCAAAGAATTCCCAACTTCCGGCAGAGTTAGTGTGCTTGGTTATTCATCGGATACCATTTCAAGAGACGAAATACCCTTCTTAAGGCGCAAGATTGGTGTAATTTTTCAGGACTTTAAGCTACTTTTTGATAGAAATGTTTTGAAGAATGTTTCAATTGCCCTCGAAGTGACGGGCGAATCGCCCAGAAACGCCAGAAGAAAAGCCATAGAAGTCCTCGATAAGCTGGGTATGGCGGATAAGGCGGAGAAGATGCCCAATGAACTTTCCGGTGGAGAGGGACAAAAAGTGGCCATTGCCCGTGCACTTGTTCGTGAGCCCTACATCCTTCTCGCCGATGAGCCCACAGGTAATATTGACCCTGAATCATCTGAGGAAATTTTTAAAATCCTTAAAAGGGTTAATGACAGAGGTACAACCGTGATTGTTGCAACGCACAACTACAACTTCCTTGAGAAAGTAGTGAGGAAAAGGGTTATCTCACTTAAAGCCGGGAAGATCGAGAGCGATGAGAAATTTTATATTAAATGAGGCACTTGGCGCATACAAATCTGCTAAAGGAATGGCGTGGGTTTCAACGGCTGTCTCCTTTACCCTCATTTTGATTTTTGGTGCAAGTCTTTATTTATCTCTCACCATCTTTGGCATACTCCAGACAGAGCGGAGGAATGTGGAAATTGATGTATATCTAAAAGAAGACCTGCCCCGTGAAATGAAGGAGAAGCTCTATTCGACCATCCAGGGCCTTGCAGGGGTGAAAGATATTGATATCGTGACAAAAGAAGAGGCACTCAAAATTTTTAAAAATCGGTACTCCGAGTATAGCGACGTGGTGAGCGTTTTTCAGGACATCCCCTTACCCGAGAGTTTTGTTATACACCTTAAACCGACCTGGAAAAATCCTGAGCTTATGGAACATCTCGTGAAAGAGATTTCGGTGCTTCCAGGTGTGGATGAGGTCTATGCAGGCACAGGATGGATTGCAAGGCTTTCTAAAATTTCCGCATTTTTTATCACAGTCTCTATCGTGCTTCTAATCAGCCTCTTTCTTGCTATAAGCTACGTTATTTATCAGACCATCAGACTGATAATAAACTCAAGGCGTGAGCTCATAGAAATCCTCGACCTTGTTGGCGCCACAAAGTCCACAATCGAGATTCCGTATCTTATAAACGGAACACTCTATGGATTTGTCGGTGGTTTGTTCGCAGCCATCGTGCTCAAACTCTCCCTCGTGCTCGTGGGGACTCTTCTGTCCTACCACCTGCCAGACCACTGGTTTATTTATCCTTTGCTTGTCCTGATAGGCCTCGTAATCGGTCTCATTGGCTCCTATCTCTCATTTGAAGAAATCCTACCATGAAGCTCATTCTCATCCTTCTCCTTGCGACATCGTCCTATCAGGCGAAAATCAGAAAATACGAAAGGGAACTGAAGAAGCTCCACAAAGAGCTTGTTCAGATTCAGCGACAGAAGAAGGGAGTGATAAAGCAGATTCGCGTAATTGACCGCCAGCTTGACATTCTTGAAAACATGCTCGAAACCCAAAGGGAGCAGGAGGATAGCCTGAGAAGATCCATAAAAAGGCTCAAGGGAGATATAGACAGTTTGCAGACCGATTTGACGTATAAACAGACGGTTTTGAAAACCTATCTTGTCAGGCTGTACAAGTATGGAGAGCCCAATCTACTCGAAATCATCCTTCAGGGCAGGAACCCTTATGAGTCTTACAGAAGGGCAAAGATTTACAACTTCATTCTTACAAAGGAGAAGAGGTTATACGAACAGGTAGCCTCAGACCTCAAAGAACTGAAGAAAAAGAAGGAACTCTTACGTCAGCAACTTGTAGAAGTTACGAAGATTGAAAAGGATATCACTTATCGGCGCAACCAGCTCGCCCGGAAGAAAAGAGAAAAGAGGGCTCTTTTGAAGAAAATCAAAAACCGCGAGGAGTTGAAAAAGTACAGAATCAAAAGGCTCGAGCTTGCAAAGAAACGATTGGAGAAATTACTCAACAAAATTGAGAAAAGGCCCAGGAAGCGGGTTTATGTTTCGAAGAGCAAGACTTATATCTGGCCTGTAAGGGGAAGAGTTATATCAAAATTTGGGGTAGTTGTTCATCCTAAATACGGCACGAAGGTTAACAACATAGGGATTGATATCAAGGCGAAACCGGGCGCAGAAGTTGTTGCGTCAAGGGACGGTGTTGTGGTCTATTCGGGGCCTTTTATCACATACAGGGGAGTGGTTATACTCGAGCACGGTAAGGTTTACACAGTCTATGCCAATCTCGATAAAATTCTCGTGAAGAAGGGGCAAATTGTGAATCAGGGGGAGGTTATAGGTGAGCTTTCCCCCTACGACCCTGTTTTGCACTTTGAGATTAGAGTTAGGGGGCGGGCTGTTAATCCTTTAAAATATCTAAGATGACCAGAACAACTGAAAATATCGCCTTTTTCATTTCTGCGCTTATCCTTCTGATACTCTCTATTTATCTTGGTTTTCCCCTTGAATACCTTGCTATCCTGTATTCCGGCCTTGCCGCGTATCTCTTTTACCTTGCAAGGGAAAATCCAACTGCTAACACACTCTTTGTTATTGCCCTTTCATTCTTTCTGTTTTTACTTCTCTCCAAGCTAAAAAATGTGCTTTTCCCTTTTGGTCTAGGGCTCCTGGTCGCTTTCCTGCTCTCCCCCCTCGTGGATAGACTTGAAAAATACCGCGTTCCACGGGTCTTCACTTCTATTTTAATCCTGAGTCTGTTTCTCGGGTTGCTTACTCTTATCGGGGTTTACGTGGGACATCAATTCTCAAAGGAGTTGAGCATTTTTACCACCAAGTTGCCGGGATTTCTCCTGAAATTGAGAGCTCAGGCACTTGAAAAATTCTCAAAATATGATGCTCTGAAAAAGGTCTTTGAAAACTTACCTGATATCGGGACTATTATGGGCGAATTTGTAAAGAGATTGCCGTCGTTTTACAAATCCGCGACCGTCGTTGCCACCTATGTGTTTTATTTCATACTGTCAATCATCGTTACGTTTTACACCCTTGTGGATTACGATAAAATCAAAAATAAGACTTTTGAGCTTTTTGTCAGAAACGAACGTGCCCATCTTGTATTCACCGAGATTGCGGAGATTTTGAGAAAATACTTCAGGGGACAGTTGATTGACGCCTTTATTGTGGGGCTTCTGACAGCGGCGTTTCTTGGAATTTTAGGAATAGACTTTTTCATCATCATCGGTGTCTTTGCAGGACTATTTAATCTGGTACCAACTCTTGGCTTCTGGCTCAGTTACTTTATCGCAATAATTCTTGGATTGCTCGAGCCGAACCCATTATCCGGGGTTTTCAAAGTCACAGTGGTCTTTGTGGTCGTTCAGTTACTTGAGAGTACCGTTATTTCACCCAAGGTTATCGGTGGAAGTGTGGGACTCCATCCTTTGATCATTTTAATCTCTATCCTGATCGGTGCGAAATTTTTCGGCCCACTCGGGTTTCTCCTCGCTGTCCCCACAGCCGCAGTAATCAAAGGCCTTTATTTCAAAAGCCCGAAGCAAACACCTGAGCAGTAGATTAACTGGGGGTTTTCCCATCTTGAGAGGCTTTTTCTCATCTTTTATACAAGTTGATTTGGGAAAAATTTCCAGCACCTACATCACTCCCCACGCACAAAGTGCGTGGGGAGAATTTCTTTCAAAATTTCAGATAAATTGAAATTTTACGAACAGGTTTTTATAGAATTGAATATTTAAAAAGTGTAGTAAATAATAACGACCAAATTTCCGTTAACTTCGATGAAGATAATATTGTAAAAACCGTAAACTCATTTTCTTGAATAACTGGGGAAAACAGATGTTGCTGATTAAAAATTTATTGTCAATTTCAAAAAATATCAGGAAATTCTGGTTATATCAGACTGTAATCATAATTCTTGCACTTTTACTGACTGTAACTGTTCTTATTGAGCCCATGTTTTTCAAAATATTGATTGACAGGGTTATTCCATCGGGTTCTGTTCACTATCTAATTCTATTTGTTTTAGCTTTTATGGGAGTCTTTATCCTCCGGCAGTCCCTGGATTTTTTAACCTACTATACGCAGGTTGTCTTTGAAAGCAGAATTTACACAGATATTCAGGAAAGCATACTGAAAAAAGCGCTTAGCCTGCCGTATTCAAAGTTTGTAAACCTGAAAAAAGGTGATCTGATGGGTATTTTAAACGATGATATCCATATCATAGAAAATTTCCTCAGCAATTCCCTGATGCTTGCCGTGAGAAGAATTTTTTACTTTGTGATTTCAGCGGCTTTTTTGCTTTATTTAAACTGGAAGTTAACCCTTGTCGTTCTCCCCTTTTCCCTATTTGTGCCCATTTTCCTCAAGGCATTCAACAGGAAGGTAAAACTTCAGTCCAGAATTTTCAGGAAAAGTATGGGCAGGATTTTGAGTGTCATCAATGATTTTGTGAATCACCTCCGTGAAGTGCTTTCAATGAGGCTGGATAGATGGTTTTTAGAGCTCCACAGAAAGGCATCTGAAGATTACCGAAAGTCAAATGCAAAGTTGTACGAATTTCAATCTCGGGGAGGTGTTCTTGCCGAACTGATGATAAGGGGAATAGAGGTAATACTGGTTCTCGGATTGGGTGGCTACATGGTGATGGAAAAAATGTGGACTCTTGGATCACTTGTCGCATATCTGACTTACATTAATATGCTCCAGCCCCAGATCGTCGGATTGTTTAACCTTGGCCTGTCCCTGAATAAAATTTCTTCTTCAGTCGATAAGATTTATCAGTTTTTACATGATGAAGAGAAACGAACCTCCAGAAGGGCCTCGGAAGTTGATGGAAAGATTATTCAGGTAAGGGATGTAACACTCAAAGCAGGGAATAAAATCATACTTGATAATGTAACCTTTGAGGTAGAGAGGGGAGAGAAAATATTGATAAAGGGCCAAACAGGTGCCGGAAAAAGCAGTTTGATACTCCTCATGCTGGGGACATATCTTCCAGCGGCCGGAAACGTACGGCTTTTCGGTGTGGAACCTGGTGAAATGGACAATGATGAATTCATGAAGAAAGTCGGATATGTGCCTCAAAGTGTCCCACTTTTTAGCGTGTCAATAAAGGACAACATACTGATTGGTAGGGATTACGATGATGAGCTCTGGAATCGTGCCATAAGGATTTCGAGGGTGAGTGAATTTATTGATAAATTGAGTAAGGGAGCTCTGAGCATTGTTGGAGAAGATAATGTGAATCTATCAGGTGGTGAGATTCAGAGAATTGGAATTGCGAGGGCAATTTATTCGAAGCCCGAGCTATTGATAATGGACGAGCCTGTATCACACCTCGATGAGGGAACAGGAAGGAAAGTATTGGATGAGATTTTTAGAAGTGTTGAAACACTCGTCATATCCTCCCACACACCACTTGAAAATAGATACAGGTGGGACAGGATTTATTTTGTAGAAAACGGGAGAGTGATAAAGGCAACATAATCTAAAAACTCTACATCAATGCTGTTTAGATGGTTATAAGCAGATAGAGAGGTGAGGAAATTGTCAATTTTTAGGGAGGTTACATTATCTTCCAAGTAACCATTTCCAGAGGGGGATGAATTTTATAGTTTTTCCTTTTTTCTTTTCCTCTTTTTCTTCATCCCATGTTAGTATTACGAGTTCCCATGAATTAAGCTCTTCGCTCGCTTCAACAAGAGCTTTGATTTCCCTGCTTAGCGTGTCTGGAGAAGATACATCATAAGAAACCTGCAACAATGAATAGTCCCGTATCCCTCTTTTAATTACAAAGTCAATCTCTTTGCGATTCCTTGTATTGTAGTAAAATAACTGTTTGACACCGCGCTTCATAAGTTCAGTAAAAACCAGATTTTCCATTAGTCTGCCATGGTCTTTTGAAAATCTTAAGGACTTGGCAATTATGTAGCCATTATCTATAACATATACCTTCCGTGGGGATTTTATCCTGGTGGAAGGCTTGTAATTGAATCGTTTGAGATACACAAATAAAAAGGCATCCTCCAGATAGGAAAGATACTTCTCTACTGTAGTAACACTCCTCATTTCGAGAACATTTTTAATTTTTCTCGATGTGTAATAACGAGCGAAATTGTTAATAAGATATTCGGCAAGAGACACTATTTGATTGGGGAATCTCACATTGTACCTTCTTACGATGTCTTTGAATACAATCGATTCAAACAATATCCGCAAATAATCAAACGGATCAAAGTTTTTAAGCACAACTTCAGGGAATCCACCATTCAACAAAAACTCATCAACCAATTTTAATAGCGTCCCCTTATTATGGGGTAGGATTAGTTCTTCAGTATCAATTGTAACTCCACGAGCACTCAGGAATTCTCTGAAATTAAAGGGCATGATTTCAATGGGAATATGCCTTCCAGTGAGCGCTGTGGCTATTTCGGTGCTCAACAACCTGGCATTTGAACCCGTTAGTATTACGTTATATCCCTCTCTATGCAGTCTGTTTATGAAAAGTTCCCATCGGGGAAGATTCTGGATTTCGTCAAGAAATACAGTTCTGAGGTCACCATAAACCGCATGTAGGTTTTCCATAAGCCTGTCTGTATCTTCGAGATCATGTGTTATTTCCTCATCGAAATTGAAGTACATGAAGGGGATATTTTTAAGAAGCATAAATGCGAAGGTGGATTTCCCGGCCCTTCGTGGACCGACTATAACTTTAACAAGGTCAGAGTCTAGCCACTGTTTGGCATAATTCAGTTTTTCACGGGGAACGTACTCTCGTGAAAGAAACCTGTCTCTTTCAAATTTTTGCCTGAGTATGATGTCCTTCATAATTTTTTAACTGGACAAATTTTATAATTTTTGTCCAGTACAGTTATATTAATGGACAAAATGTATGATGGCAAGTTTTAGTATGTTTGATATGTGGTGTTATTGGGATAAATTTTCCAGTTTACCGAGACCTTGGTGCGAGAATTTATGATGTTGATACAGGTTACAAAAGCGGGGCCAAGGTTTCCTTTTGATTTGAGGCATCAAAAGGGGAATAAACCGTCAAGAGAATTTTAGAGCGAAATTAACCTGCACTATTTTCCCTAAATTTCCTGTGGCTTTAAAAGCGTTTCTTTTTGGATGGTGATGAGTTGTTTTATACCCTGCCAGGCAAGCTCGACCATCTGGTTTAATTCATCGGGAGTAAATGGATTCTTCTCAGCAGTTCCCTGAATTTCAACAATCCTTTTACTTTCCGTCATTGCAACGTTCAGGTCAACCTCTGCCTGAAAGTCCTCCTCGTAGGATAGATCAAGCAGGAGGTCATTCCCCACTTTGCCCACTGAAATGGCAGCTAAAAACTCCTTTATCGGATTTTCCTTTATCAGACCGTTTCGGAGCATGAACTGGATTGCATCGTACAGGGCACAGAATCCCGCGGTGATCGAGGCTGTTCGCGTGCCCCCGTCTGCCTGCAAAACATCACAATCTATAATAATCGAATAATCCTTGAGTTTGGTGAGGTCAAGCACACCCCTCAGGGCCCTGCCAATCATTCTCGATATTTCGACAGAGCGTGCATCGTACCGTCCTGTTCGACCCTCTCTTACATTCCTTTTGGGTGTGGAGCGAGGTAGGAGGGCATACTCCGCAGTGAGCCAGCCCTCACCGGTTCCTTTTAGAAAATTGGGCACCCTGTCCTGAACTGTTGCCGTGCATAAAACCTTTGTGTTCCCAATCTCAAATAGCACTGAGCCTTCCGGGTCCTTGAGATACCCCCGGTGGATTTTCACAGGTCTGATACTCGTTTTATCCCTCCATTCTACCGGCATTTACATCTCCTCCGGTGCACTTACACCGATTAGCTCGAGCCCCGTCTTTATCACATTCGCAATGGCCTTCACAAACCTCAACCTCGCTGCACTGAGCTCCCGATTTGCAGGATCGGCCACCGTGTGTTTCTGATAGTAATTATGAAATTTCTCGGCCAGTCCGGTGAGATAGTAAGTCAGTAGATGGGGCTCCAGCTTTGCCGATATTTCCTCGAGAACATCCGGGAAGAAGAGGAGCTCCCTCATTATCAGCCTTTCTTCTGGAGTGGTAAGAAGTCCCAGGTCTGCATTGTTATCGCTCACGCCCTTTGCTGCCGCCTTTTTGAATATACTCGAAATCCTTGCATGCGCATACTGGACGTAATAGACAGGGTTTTTGACCGAAATTTCTTTCGCAAGGTCAATATCGAAATCAAGATGGGACGAATAGGACCTGAGAAGAAAGAAAAATCTTGCCGCATCCACATTCACCTCGTCGAGAAGTTCCTTGAGGGTATAAAGCTCTCCTTTGCGCTTGGACATCCTGACTTTCTTGCCCTCACGGATGATATTCACCTGCTGAATGATTTTTACATCAAACCTTTCATCATCGAGATCAAGTGCCTTGAGGCCTGCTTTCATGCGGGGGATGTAGCCGTGATGGTCAGGGCCCCAGAAATCCACAACTTTTTCAAATCCACGATCAAACTTGTAAATGTGATAGGCAAGGTCAAAATAAAAATACGTGGGTTCCCCATTACTCCTCACGAGTACCCTGTCCTTCTCATCTATGCCGCCAAGTGATGTTGCCTTGAAATACACGGCTCCGTCTTTTTCATAAATCAGCCCTTTCTCGCGCAGTTTCTCCTCTAAGATTTTTGGGTACTTTGATTTTCTGATAAAAGATTCTCGCGTGATAACATCAAATTTAACCCGGAATCTTTCGAGGGTTTTCATCTGGTCTGATAGAATCATTTCCACAATCTCACGCTCTATATCCTCATCCTTAGTTATGCCGAGATTTTTGAGTTCCTGTGCATAGGGAATTAGATATTCTCCCCCGTATCCGTCCTCTGGCAGGTCACTTCTCAGTCCCATGCGCCATTTAACCGATTCCCTCAATGCCCGAATCTGCCCTCCAGCGTCGTTCACGTAATATTCAGACCATGCATCGTAGCCACAGAAACGCATGATTTTCTTCAGTGAATCCCCCACTGCAGCGGCTCGCGCATTTACAACGTTAAGTGGTCCTGTGGGATTTGCAGAAACAAATTCGAGGTTAACTTTAAGGCCATTCCCTGCATTGCACCTTCCATAATCACCTGTGGCTGCCGAGCTCACTATTTCCATGAGAAAGGGGGGCGAAAAGGTTATATTCACGAAACCATTCACGACATTTACATCATCAACTTCTCGGGAGAAGGTCTCTTTTACATGAGAGGCAATTTCATTGGCAATTTCCACTGGATTTTTCTTCAGCAATTTTGCGAGGGAAAATGCAGATGTGACGCTGTAATCCCCGAATCTGCTATCTTTTGCAGCGGAAATCACAGGGTCATGGGAAATTCCGTAGCGCTTTTTAATAAACTCACCAATTTGATGTTTAAGTTTCTCCCTGATCTCGCTCATCTTTGTCTCCCAGTTTATGTATAGGTGCGTCAGCCCAGATGAATTCGAGGCTGTAGTATTCTCTGGCTTCTTTTGTCATAATGTGGACAACGATATCCACAAAGTCTAAAAGCACCCATCTGCCGGTTTCGTACCCCTCAACATGGTGTAAGGTGAGTTTGCCATCGAGGTTCTCCTCGATGTAGTCACTTATTGCCTGAAGGTGGTCCTTTGTGTGTCCCGTAACAAGGACAAAAAACTCGGCAATAGAAGGGGATACCTCACCTATTTTGAGGATGACAACATCCTCTCCCTTTTTGTCCAGAGCTAATTTACCAGCAAGGGTGGCAAGTTCGAAGAGGTCTTCCTTATTTTTCATTCCGGTCTTTCCATCTGACGAGGTTCCAGTCAACATATTCTCTGGAACCTTCGAGGTCGAGAAGGAGTCGTTTTTCTTCATCGCTCCCCTCTTTTAAAATTTCGGCAAATTTGATCAGGATTTCTAACTCCTGATCATCCATGTCCTGAATGAGTTCTATCAGTCTCTCAATCGAGCCCATTAAATACCCTCCACATGAATTCTATAAGGTCAAAACAATATCGTCAAACCCAATTTATGTCAAGGGCTCTCCGAGCCTGTTCGAAAATGTTCCCCTGGTTATTTTATAGCTACGAGTGAATAGATTGACCAGAAAAAAGAGGTTAAACAAATTTCTCCAAGCATGATAAGTAGCGAATTCCCTCCCTTCCTCTGGAAGGGAGGGTTGGGGTGGAATGGGTAAATTTAGTGGTGTCAAACATGTCAAGTCCTGAAATGTGTTGACATTTAAAAGGGGGACTCCCCTCAGCATGGCCTACCTCCTCTCTTCACCTCAAATCCCTCTATCTCTACCTCCCCACTGTACACCTCACTCGGCGTCGCATACCCCAA
>WFZT01000157.1 GCA_015489415.1 Caldifarciminota bacterium
CAAGCTATTTGCAGGAAAACATCTTGCCCATTAGAGAACAGCTGGAGCTTCTGGATGGAGATACCGAAATCGTGAAAGGGGTTCGCGTGGTCAGAACAGGTGGTCACACCGCGGGGCACGAGATTGTCGTAATCGAAAGTAATGGTGAATACGGGGCATTCCTTGGTGACCTCGTTCCAATGAGCCTTCATGTGCCTCTTCCCTACATCATGGCCTACGACAACTTCCCCATTGACACGCTTGAAAAGAAAAAGGAACTTTACCCGGAGTTTATAAAAAACGATTACCTTCTTTTCTTCGAGCATGACAGAGAGCCTGTAGCAGGTAAACTCGAGCTACAGGACGGCAAATACAGGCTCGTTTAGGCTCGATTTTACATGGACACCATTGCCGCGATTTCTACTCCTCATGGTATCGGTGGCATTGCTATAATCAGAGTAAGCGGCGAAAAGGCTACCGAAATTGTTGATAAAGTATTCAAAGGAAAGAAGCCCATCCGTGAAATTCCATCCCACAGGGTAACCTATGGCCGAATCGTTGACCCGGAAACTGGAGAAACCATTGATGATGTGCTCGTTACAGTGATGAAAGCTCCGCATTCTTATACGGGAGAAGACGTGGTTGAAATCAGTTCTCACGGAGGCCTGATCATACCGGCAAGAATTCTTGAGACACTCATAAAAAATGGTGCGAGACTTGCAAAACCCGGTGAATTCACAGAGAGGGCTTTTTTAAACGGTAAAATTGACCTGATCCAGGCCGTTGGGGTAAAAGAGTTGATTGAGGCAACCTCTCCCCAGGCTGCGAGACTGGCAAGGAAAAGACTCGAGGGTGAAATTTCGCAAAAGTTTGGAAAATTAAAAGATGCTCTCATTGATGTGCTAAAAGAGGTTGAGGCAAGGGTGGATTTTGAAGAAGATGTTCCCCCGCTTGACCCTGAATTTCTAAAAAATTCCATTGAAGCGATTATCAAGGATATTGATGAAATAATTCGCGTTGGAGAGAGGGGCCAGAAAGTTTTTGAAGGAATCCGCATTGTGATTGCAGGGAGGCCAAATGTGGGAAAATCAACCCTGTTTAACCGTATCCTGAATGAAGAGAGGGCAATTGTAACGGATATTCCCGGGACAACGAGAGACATTATCTCAGAGCAGATTCTAATAGACGGTGTCCCTGTGAGACTTATGGATACAGCAGGGCTCAGGGAAACCAGTGAGGCAGTGGAGCTGATCGGTGTAAATCTTGCAAAGGAAACTATTGAGGATGCAGATGTTGTTGTATTTGTTATTGATGGGAGCGAGGGAATTCACCCGGAGGATGTAGAGATTTTCAAAAAAATTGACGTACCTCTGAAGATTTTAGTGGTAAACAAGATTGACAAGAGGCTAAAGGTCAAGGACGAGGAAATTTTAAGCCACTTTGGTGAGGTTGAATTTTTTAAGGTTTCCTCACTCTCAGGAGAGGGGATTGATGAATTTTTAGATGATCTCTCAAAAAGGCTCAAAGAGAAATTTGTTATAGGTGGTGAGATGAGCATTACAAATAGGGAGAAGGGGCTTCTTTTGAGTGCAAAAGAGGATTTGAAAGAGGCTCTAAAAGTTCACGCGCAGGGGTATCCTCTCGATATAGTTTCATTTCACATTAGAGAGGCCATCAACAGACTAAACGAGATTTTCGGTATTGGTGACATACCGGAGAAGGTTCTTGACAGAATTTTTGAAGAATTCTGCATAGGGAAATAATGGACCTGGAAAAGCTAAAAAGGTTACAGGAGAAGCTAAAATCCCGCGTCAAACTGGAGAAATTTTTGAATGAGGTCAGGATAGTTGCGGGATGTGACTCATCTTTTCCCGGAGGCAAAACGCTCGGTGTTTGTGTCAACATTTCATATCCAGGACTCCAGATTATTGAAATTTCTTACGCACTGCTGGAGACGAGATTTCCCTACATTCCGACATTTTTATCCTTCAGGGAGCTTCCATCACTGGTTCAGGCATACAGACAGCTAAAATACACACCGGACCTGATATTGGTTGACGGTCAGGGAATTGCCCATCCAAGAGGACTGGGAATAGCATCTCACTTAGGAGTTATAGTTGATAAGCCTACAATAGGAGTCGCAAAGTCGAGACTTTTTGGAGATTTTGAGATGTTACCGGGACCTGAGCGTGGCAGTTTTGTTTATTTAAAGAATGGTAAGTCAACAATTGGGGCGGTGCTTATAACTCGTGACAACGTCAAGCCAGTCTTTGTCTCTCCCGGGAACCTGATCGATGTGGACAGTGCTGTGGAATGGGTTTTAAAGCTTGGAGCTGGTTACAGACTACCCGAGCCCACACGCATTGCCGACAAAATCTCCAAAAGTTTGATAAAATAGCATAAAATAGAGACTCCATGTATTACGGCAGGCAGGAAATCAGGATAAGCTTCAAGAGTTTAGTTATTGCAGTGCTTCTTCTCTTTTTATTCGATGGTCTTGTGCGTTTTCTCGCTGATTTTCTCGGTCTCTACATTTTAAACGCATGGAAAGATTTGACCATACTACTCCTTCTCATTTTTGCACTCACGCTTATCTGGTTTATTTTGCGGAAGCTCACACTGACGCTCTGGGACCTGCTATTTTTTGTTATGGTATCGTATTCGATCCCGATGGGTATCTTAGACCACGGATTGATTCAGACGATATGGGGAATAAAAATATTTTTTCTGCCCGTTTTCCTATATATTTTCATTTTTAATCTTCTGAAAGGCGATCCAGAGGATCAGGTCATTGAGAGATTTATCGTCTATCTTCTCATCCTTGCGATCCCCATCATCCTTTTCGGGTTTGTTCAATACAAAACTCATTTCCTCATTTTTAAAGAACTTGCCCCTGTAACCCTCGGGAAAATTTCATATATCAAGCTCTCGTGGATATCAACTTCAATCAGAGCGATTGGCACCTTCAGGAATCAGTTTGAATTTGGTAATTTCAGTGCTTACGTTGTGATTTTCAGTACCGGGATGATGCTAAAAAGCCGCAAATTTTCAAATAAATCCCTCTATCTTTTCTTAATCTTTCTGGGATTCGTAGGGATTTTTTGCTCAACAAGCCGAACATCTATGCTCGCGGCAATTTACGGAATAACCGGGATTCTGATCGTGAGGTACTTGAGACATTCTTCTTTTCAAATGAAATCGGCACTTTTTCTCATAACAATTGCTCTGCCACTTCTAATTTTCTTCGTTGCCCTATTTGGACTCGGGAAAGAAGGGGGAAAGCTGTTCTTTCTTCTTTCAACGCAGTCAACCTTTGCAAGATTGATAGTCTGGTACGATGCCCTCGTCCATTTCCCATTTTTCAAAAATCCACTGACATTCCTCTTTGGATTTGGAGTGGGAGCAATAGGAACTGCCCAGGGACACGTAAGGCCTGAGTTTTACAATCCCGTTGACAACCTTTTCCTGTATCTGCTAATAAACTTCGGTTTTGTCGGGCTAATTATCTTTCTTTATCTGCTACTTGCACCCGTGACAAGGTTCCTGTCAAATATCAAAGAGTAC
>WFZT01000158.1 GCA_015489415.1 Caldifarciminota bacterium
GCGAGGCGGACGAATCCGCAGATAAGGGCGTATTATGAGAGGTTATTGAGGCGTGGTAAGAGCAAGAGGGCAGCGGGAGGGGCGGTAGCGAGGAAATTAGCGGAGATAGTGTATGCGATAGCGGTTAGCGGGGAGGAGTGGAGTTTGGAGAAAGCGATGGAAGGTATAAGGAGGGGAGAAGAGATGGCGATGAGAAGGATGGAGATGGCGGGGGTGGAGAGGAGGGCACAGCGTCCAACGGAAAGTAGTGAAACAGATGTAAACATATTTTAGGCAGGCAGAAAGAGGAAAAAATTAAGGTTTTGTACAGCAGTTTAGCAGTTTAAAAGGGGGGTAATATTGTCAAAAATCACAAAGGCAATGGAAAGCAGTGGTAAAAATATTTTACGATATCAGTAATATCAGATTTTATGACACTTTTATTATCAATCTTGACAAATATTATTGTTATCTTCCTTGAGGAAGGAGGGGTTAGGGGAGAATGGTGAAAAAAATTAAAGGTGAATTGTTGAGATTTGCACCTCTTTTGTTAAATTCTCAGACGAGGGTTCAGACATGTTTCAAATTTAAAAAATTCTAATGTAACCCCTTACCTTCATCCTCCCCCCGCAGGTATTAATGCGGGGGGAGGAGTTTTTGGGCGTGGAGGCAATTGACTGGACATACAAACGGAGTGCGTAGAATAAGTGAATTGTCAGAATTCATCTCCACAATTACAACTTAAGTACCAGAAAAGCAAGTAGTACCTTTTTAACAAGCGAAAGCCTGTGACGACATAACAACATAAATTTTTCCCTCCCCCACGCTTAGCGTGGAGAAAGGATTCAGGGTGGGGGGTCCGCTCGAAATCTATAAAAATTTTAGATGAAGGCCATCACTCCAACCCTCTCCCGCAAAGCGGGAGAGGGAGAATTCTTTAACCAATGATTCCACACCCCCAGAAACTCAAATCACAAATAAGCTAACAACCACTCAGACCTTCTTTTAAACACAATAATCCTTGATACTATAAAACCATGATTTACAGCCTGGTTCTTCTTTCGGTCATATCCTTTGCACGCATTCATAGTGTGGAGATCACAGGGAACAGGCGTTTTTCTCAGAAAAAACTTAAAAGCATCCTCAAACTTAAGAAAGGGGATATTTATTCACGGGCAAGGCTCATGGCTGCCAAAGCGAGGCTTAAAAAATTCTACAAGTCCAAGGGATTTGACCACTTTCGTGTTGTCAAAGCCACTGTTATAATTGGCAAAAAGGGAGCTGATATTTACATCAAAATCTATGAGGGCCCTCGAAAAGTGGTAAAAGACATTGTCTTTACAGGACTCCTCTCTTTCCCACCTGAAAAGCTCCTCAAAATCTATGGCTACCACGTTCCTTCCTACTACGATGAGGACCGACTTGGAACCGGAGAGAGCAATCTTGTCAGGTTTTACGAGGATAACGGGAAACCATTTGTAAAATTCACCCGTGAGATTTCAGGTAACGACACGGTTGTCATTGTTTATAATATTGATGAGGGCCCCACGGTCTTCATCGGTCAGGTGGAAGTTGTGGGCAATAAAAAGGTCCGCGGTGCGGTCATTCGACGTGAGATTGTTATCAAACCCGGGGACATTTACAAAATTTCCAAGGTCATTGAATCCCAGCGTAGAATTTACATGACAGGCCTGTTTCAGAGTGTTCAGACCCGCATTAAGGTTATGAATAAGGCCGGTGATACTGTTAACCTGATCTTTATTGTGAAAGAGATAAAGCCCGGATATGTGGAATTTGGTGGTGGTTATCATTCCCCCTTTGACCTTCAGGCAAAATTTGCCATCGGTCACAAGAATCTTTTCAACAATGCCCAGTATGGTGAGCTCAGGACAGATGTTATTACAGATATTGAAAAAATTGTGCGGGAACGGATCGACCTGACTTACGGCGAGCCCTACTTTTTAAATTTCAACATCGAGGCACGAATTAAGTTTACTTACTATAAGGACATACGCGACCAGGAAGATTACGTTTCCACTGAGTTCAAGCTCAGCAAATACATCTCGCAGAAATTCCGCATCCAGGGAGCGCTTACGTGGAAAAGGAATTACCTTAGGCCCCTCGAAGGGCAGGGTGTGATCAACTCCCTGGCACTCCTGCCTCTCTGGGATTCGCGCGATAACATTTTTGATCCCAGAGAAGGCATTTTCTCGGTAATCAGGCTGGAGCAGGCTGGATGGATACTCGACGGCGATTACGATTTCAGGCGCGGAATACTGGATTTTTCCGAGTACCGTTCCATCAAAAAGTCCACATTTGCATGGAGGCTCAGGTTAGGAGCAATCACACCTTTTGGGCGAACAAAAACTCCACCATTTTTAGAATCATTCCACATGGGAGGCGACGGGAGTGTGCGGGGATTTGACAGGTACTCGATAGGTCCACTCTATGACCCACAGACAAACATTCACTATGGATTTTACCTTTTCAACCTGAATTTAGAGTACAGAACACACTTTAACAGAAAATGGGGTGGTGTCATTTTTGTTGATATGGGGAATCTATACGCACTGAGAAAGCTGATTTCAACCGAGGTCTATGTCTCAGCCGGTGTGGGAGTTCGTTACTTTACCGTTATTGGCCCTCTGAGGCTTGATTGGGGGATTAAGCTAAATCACCGTTCCCCCGGTGATAGAGGTCGAGTCTATCTCGGAATAGGACACATGTTCTGATGACTGAGCGAGACAAGATTTACATGTTAGAAGCGCTAAAGGAGGCACAAAGGGCCTTTGACGAGAACGAGGTGCCAGTGGGAGCTGTTGTTGTGCACAACGGAAGAATAATCGGGAGAGGGCACAATCAGACAGAGCGTTTGAAAGACCCCACTGCCCACGCGGAAATTATTGCCATCACAGCCGCAGCATCATTTCTTAAAAACTGGAGACTCAACGGGGCAAGTATTTATGTGACAATAGAACCGTGTATCATGTGCTCAGGGGCCATAGTGCTCGCGCGAATCAAGGAGATTGTCTATGCACTGGAAGACCCAAAGTTTGGGGGAACCGTGTCCCTCTATCAAATACCCACAGACCCGCGACTAAACCACAGGGTTGAAGTCCGGAAAGGTCCTTACGGGGACATTGTTAAAGAGATGATGAGGGAGTTTTTCAGGAGAAAGAGGAATCAGTAAAGCAGGTAGGCCTCTCGCTCTTCGATAAAAGATAGGGATTCCCCTTTCCACTCCTCGATGAAGTCTTCTTTTTCAAGCCTGAGGGCGTCGCTGCCTGTTAGTAAATCAATAAAGTATTTCCCATTGAAATTGAGAAACTCAAATCGGTCCTCGTAAATGTTCTTTGTAGCGAGCAAGAGGACGATTCCATCATAAATGGAGAATTTTTGTAATGGGATTCGAGGGTAAATTTCGAATCCGTTGCACATTTCTCCGCTGTATTTCGAGGTAGTGGGGATAAACTGAACGGGCAGGAATCTGTAATCACCTTCGAATGTTTTTTCAAACAATTCATAGTCTTTAAAGTCAAAGTAGGGGGCACCGAAGATTCTAAATGGCCGGTATGTGCCGCGTCCCTCAGAAACATTGGCACCTTCAAAGAATACTAACAATAGGTAATAGAAGATTGTCTCAATGTGGTTGATGGCAGGAGAAGGTGGAACGAAGGGATATCCCTCAATCTGCGTGATGTCCTCTCCGTTCCAGCCTCTGACTTTTACAACCTCAAGCTCAACATCGGGTGCGTATTTTGATTTTATGAAATTGGCAATTTCTCCAACGGTCATTCCGTGTCTGATGGGAATGGAGAGAGAGCCCACGAAGGAGAAGAAGTTATTCTTCACGATTCCACCTTCGACCTTTCTTCCGAGGGGGTTAATTCGGTCAAGGACAATGAGCCTGGGGCCATTCAGCCTTTCCATGAGTTCTTTAAGCGAACTGATGTAGGTGTAGAATCTGAGGCCAACGTCCTGAACGTCGAAAAGGACCACATCAACGTCTGAAAGTCGCTTATAAGCCTCTGGATTTTTGTATGTGGAGACTATGGGAATGCCGGTAATTGGCTCGATCTGCTCGTTTTCTACATCTTCACCAGCCTGGAAGGCACCAAAGAGTCCATGCTCCGGAGTCATGATGAATTTGAGATTCACACCGGAACTTTTGAGGGCGACATAATTTTCTGTGAGGTCCTGTGTTACACCGCTTCTGTTTGTAAAGAGGGCGACACGTTCATCCTTTAATCGTTCTGTAGCGAGAAAGACATCAATGCCGTTTAAAACCCTCACAGTTGCCTCAGCCTTTCTACTATTCTGTCCTCGATGTGCTTTGCCAGTTTGGGACTGCCGATGAAGTTATTGATAATGATGGAGAAAACGAGTCTTCGGCCTGATTTGGTGATCATGTATCCGGAGAGGGATGAGACAGAGGTCATGGTTCCGGTTTTGGCCCTCACAAACACCGTGGAGTCTTCTGTGAATCTTTTCCTCAAGCTACCGTCTTTGCCTCCAATTGGGAGTGAGGCTATGAATTCCGGTGCCACACTGAATTTGTTGTATGCAAGCATCAGGAGTTTTGTGATAATATCTGCCGAAACGAGATCGTATCTGGAGAGGCCGGAGCCGTCAACGAGTCTGAATTTTGTAGTATCTACACCTGCCTCATCCAGGACATGTTTTACAAGGGTTAGCCCGTTTCGGGTTGTGCCAGGTGTTCCCATTATCTCTGCAGCAGTGAGCTTTAGTATGCATTCTGCCTTGTAGTTTGAGCTCCACTTCATCATCTGTCTTACGAGTTCAGAAAGTGGAGCCGATGGCAGGACGAGGAGTGTATCTAAGTTGGACTCAGGAGTAATGGTGGTTTCACGCACACATCCATTAAAACTGCCACCGTTTAGCAATTCTCCCATGTGGTATCCAAAAAAGATGTCCGGCATGTCATAGCTTCTGAAAAATCTTTTGGCAGGTGAATTTCTTGGTATCTGACCATCAACAAATATCTTCACAGTATCGTGAATTGTTTTGACGTTTACCGAGAGTTTAAGGGAGTCAGAGTCCCCTACGGTAATTGCATTATTCACGATGTCGAAGAAATTGGATGGGGGGAAGGTCGTGACCTCAGGCCTCAAACCGTAGGCGTCTCTTGGTCTTACATAAATTGTAACAATATTCTCATTGACTCCCAATGCGGATATACGGGACGAGTAATAGTACTGCAGGTCATCCCACATCCAGCCCTGCCCAATTTCAAGGGAATCAAAGTAAGAGGCATCCACATATATGCATTTTGGTGGTTCGGGGAGTTTTCTTTTGATGATATCTGCTGCGAAAAGCATGTCTTTGTAAGTGAAGCCCATATCACCGAACCCCTTGATATAAAGGTTCCCTGCTGAATCAGTATAGAAATTGGTGTGCGTCTTAAACCATGGGCCGAGGTAGTAGAGTGAGGTAACAGCGGTAAAGATTTTCCCATTAGATGCCGGAAGGAGCAGCCTTTTAGGATTTTTCTCATAGACAACACTCGAGTCTTTTAGATCGATCACCTTTATGCTCACGGTTGCCGTACGAAGGATGGTGTCCTGGAGTATGTTATTAATATCTGTGGCAAGGGATTTATTTGGTCCAGCTATGGCCCTTGGGGCACAGGAAGTAAGAACAAATGCGATTGTAAAAATGAGCCTCTTCATAATGCTGAAAGATAAAACCGCACCCCAAAAGTGTCAAACTGTCATATAGAATTTTGGGGCAGGCTTCAAATTTGAAAAGGGCCTTTAGTGGCTTATAATTTAGCGTTGGGGGAAACGGGACCCTCAGTAAAAACAGGAGGTAAGGTTATGAGAAAACTGTTACTGTCATTGGTAATGGGAGGGGTGTTGTTCGCCCAGACAAATCTTCTCCAGAATCCGGGATTCGAAAATTGGACGGGTGAAAATCCTGATAACTGGAGTCACGACAATGGCATAACTGTTGAACAGTGTAGCGTAGCAGATTCCGTTCACAGTGGAACATATTCAGCAAGGGTTACTCTAACAACTCAAACGCAGAGCAATGCTGATTTTTATTCTGATGAAGTTTCTGTAATTCCAAGGGCACAATATGAAGTTTCTTTTTGGATTTTTGACAACGACCCAGCTGGTAGGGCAAGATTAGCAGTATGGTGGTATGATTCGAACCACGGAAGTTTAGGCACAAATTATACAATATATTCGATAGATAGTACCGATTGGCAATATTTGGTTGATACGTTAACAGCTCCTGACAATGCGGCATATGCAAGGCTGGATATACGTTTTTATGACACAGATAGCTGGGACGGTGATGCTCTTTTCTATGTTGATGACGCATTTCTCAGTGCTTCTTCAGTTAGTCAACCTCCAAGCATTTACAACATCTCATTCTCACCTCCAATTCCCAATTCTCATGATAACGTCATAGTAACAGCAACTATTACTGACCCAAATGGAGATGGTATATCAACGGATTCTCTTTATTACTCCATAGACAATGGAAGTTCGTGGGAAGCACCAGTTTACAGGGATAGTGTGGGGACAAATTCTGATACTCATTATTACACCATACCTGCTCAATCAGATGGGACTACAATTCAATTCTTTATAATTGCAAAGGATGATCAGGGTAATAGAGGGGTTTCAGACACAACCTCATATGCTGTGAGTGATCTGCTGCCACCAGTTATCAACGAAATCATGTACGATCCTGCCTCGTCTTGGGCATCCGACTATCACGGTGAATGGGTTGAAATCTATAATCCTAACAACACGTCCTATGATTTAAGTGGTTGGTTCATTACCGACGGAAGTGATACGTTTAACATTTCAAATGGGATATCAATTCCACCCTATAGCTTTCTGGTTATAGCAAACGATACTGACACTGTGAGAGCTCTATACCCTGATTTTCTGGGAGACGGGAACGATTCTCTAATAGGTAATTCCGATCTGGTTTTGAACAATGATGGAGACCAAGTTGCTCTGAAAAACCCTTCAGGAGCAACCATTGACATAGTAAATTATGATAATTCCTCTCCATGGCCTACTGCTCCAAATGGTAATGGTCCTTCGCTTGCCCTCAAAAACCCAGATTTTGACAATAATGATGCTTCAAATTGGTGCGCAGATACTGCCGATGGGACACCTGGTGCCGCAAACTCATGTGGGAACGTGGTTCTTAACCCCGGATTTGAAAGCTGGACTGGAGGGGCCCCGGATCACTGGAATCTGGGCGATAACGTCACATGCAGTCAGGAGAACACTCACATCCATGGAGGTTCTTCGAGTGCAAAACTGTCTGTAACAAGTGATGGAGATAGTATATACCAGGATATTGAACAAGTTACCGGAGGGAAACCCTATCACTTACACGTTTGGGTTTATGCTCTCGGAGAGGTAAATGGTCATCCAAGTGTTGGAGTGATTTTAAAATACTACAATGGCAACTGGAACTATATAGGTGAGGATGGCCCATTCTATCCCAATTCAACGGGCAAATGGTCTGTCATCGCTCATAGAGATACAATAAATCCGAATGCCACGAAAATGAGAATATGTATCGTTGGATACTCGACAACTAAAGGTGATGCGGGATATATTGATGATGTAAATTTCGTCTCAGAAGGCGCAGTAGCAACAAAGGTCAATGAAACTCCAGCACTGAAAACCGACAAGCTTACGGTAATCTCATCTTTAACAAGGATAAAGTTTACCATTCACTCCCAAGCTCCGGTTGAGCTAAATATTTACAACATTGCCGGTCAAAGGATTTTAACTCGAAACTTTATCAGGGAAACCGAGATCACAACTTCAAGAATGCCGAGAGGCGTTTATTTTGCAGTAGTTAGGCAATCAGGCGAAATAGTAGCACATGCTAAATTTGTGATTTTCAGGTAAGGATTAGTGGGCGGCGCCCGGAGGGCGCCGCCCACTAATTTTCATTTTTCCCGCAAAAAGTTTCTGATTTTATTCTATCTCTTTAAATCACTCCAAGCTCTTTTCCAACCTTCTCGAATTTCTCAAGGGCAAAATCAAGATCTTCTTTACTGTGGGTTGCTGAAATCATTACCCTTATCCGTGCTTTACCCCTTGGAACGGTAGGATACCCTATCGCCTGCGCGAAGATACCTTCATCAAACAATCTCTTAGAAAATTCCTGAGCCACTTTAGCTTCTCCAAGCATTACAGGAGTTATCGGAGTCTGGCTCTTTCCTGTGTCAAATCCAAGTTTCTTCATATTCTCCTTGAAATACTTCGCATTGTCCCAGAGCTTTTGAACCAGCTCATCAGATTCCGTGAGAATATCAACAGCAGCAATTGATGCGGCCACGTCAGGTGGCGTTACCGCACTCGAGAATAGAAACGGACGCGCTTTTTGCCTTAAATACTCGATCATCTCTTTTGAGCCAGCAACATACCCACCCACTACTCCAAAGGCCTTTGAAAGTGTTCCAACCTCAATATCCACCTTACCGTGAAGACCAAAGTGATCCACAATTCCTCTACCACCACGTCCAAGCACTCCTTCACCATGCGCATCGTCTACCATCATTATGGCATCGTATTTAGC
>WFZT01000159.1 GCA_015489415.1 Caldifarciminota bacterium
CCCCCCCCTCACATTTTTACAAAAAACTCCAAGAACTACATCGGTCATCCCCCATTTAAATTCAAGTATGGCAAATTTTAAAATGTAAAGTTTAGTCTATGCCTGCAAACGATTATTTAAATCGCCAATCATTGGCCCGTTACATAAATATATGGAAATTTCACAAATTTGTTTTTAGATATGACCTTGAGCCACTGATGGATTAAATCTACTTGATGACAGTTTGAACCCTCGTATTTCACTGTATTTAGACATAGAGTTATGGAGAGAAATATAGAAACGTTTTTTAAAATCTCGCAGGGTACTTAACAGGAATCCAATAGAGTTAGAGGGAGAATCCTCTCTTCCAAGGATTCCCCCTCTCGATTACTACTATTTTGAGAATGGATTTACCACAAACCATACTCCCTTCTTTCCCTGACCGTTGGTGTCTCCTCGTTTTGCATCCTTAAAGAAGTAATAAAGAGGCATCCCACGAAAGGCAAGCTGAGGTTTACCGTCTGGTCTTTTTATAACAGTGAAGTCACTACGTGATAATGTACTGGGGATAACAAGTTGCTCTGCATAAAATGCCGGCCATTTAACCAAACATCCATCTGTACACACGCTCTTTCCGGGGGAATCTTTTGTAAAATAGTAAAGAGTTTTTCCTTCACCATCCACAAGATATGGGCCAATCCCTTTCTTTACGCCAACCATTACTGTGTAGAACGGATACTTTACCACATACCACACATTTTTTACACCTTCTCCTTTAGTGTCTCCAGGTTTCTGATCTTTAAAAAAGTAATACAATGGCCAGCCTTTGTAGGTTGTTTGCTTTTTACCATCTGCACGAGTGATAGTACCAAAATCGGCCGGATTAAGACCCGGTGGAGCTACAATTTTTTCTGTATAAAAGATAGGCCACTTCTCAAGACATCCACCTGAGCAATAACTCTCTCCATCTACATCTTTCGAGAATATATATAGCGTCATCCCGTTGCCGTCAGTTAGGTAAAAGCCGATATTATTTTTATGAGCAATGAGCACAGTATATTTTGAATGTCCAGCCATCAGAGGACTGATTACGCCGAGCAATAGGATTGTTAGTAATACCGTCTTTCTCATTTTCATCACCTCCTTTATAATTATTCTTAAATGGTAATCATGAACATTCAATACCTAATCCATTTAAAAAGGTGTACTACCTTGGGAGGTTACTGCGATGAAGTTTTTGCAAACGCAAGCAATTTTCCCGTTATTCCTTGCCTTTGTTTTTGTGGCAGTTTTATTTGCCAGTGGAAAGACAAATGGAGGCAACGCAATGAATTCAAAATCAAAGAATGAAGAGGTAGCCATATTTGCAGGTGGTTGCTTCTGGTGCATGGAAGAAGCTTTTGAGAAGGTACCCGGTGTAATCGACGCTATTTCCGGATACACCGGCGGTCATGTTGAAAATCCTACCTATGAAATGGTTTCAACTGGCACAACTGGCCACAGGGAAGCGGTAAAGGTTATTTATGATCCAACAAAAGTATCTTATGAAAGGCTCCTCGAAGTGTACTGGAAGGACATCGATCCAACGGATGCAGGCGGCCAGTTTGTTGATAGAGGAAGTCAATACAGACCCGCTATATTTTATTTAAACGATGAGCAGAAAATGCTGGCCGAAGAGTCAAAAAGAAGAATAGAATTAGCAGGAATTTTTGATAGACCGATTGTTGTTGACATCCTTAAGGCGAAGAAATTCTATCCTGCAGAGAAATATCATCAAGGGTTCTACTGCAACTATCCCGGACGCTATTATTCCTATAAAAACGCCTCTGGCAGGGAGTTTTTTGTCATCAATGTCTGGGACAGGCATCCTTATTTTAGACTTTTTCCTGAGAGGCAGAGTTACTGGTTGGGATACGTGAAACCTGAGGATAAGGTTTTGAGAAAAATTCTTACTCCTCTGCAATACAAAGTAACTCAGGAAAATGCTACTGAGCCACCCTTTAAAAACGAATACTGGAATAACCATGAGCCAGGAATCTATGTGGATGTTGTCTCTGGAGAACCCCTTTTTTCATCCAAAGACAAATTTGATTCTGGCTCAGGATGGCCAAGTTTTACAAGACCGCTTGAGCCTCAAAATATCGTTTAGAGGAAGGATACAAGTTTTGGAATGATCAGGATCGAGGTTCGGAGCAGGCATGCTGATTCACATCTGGGGCATCTTTTTCATGATGGGCCACCCCCTACAAACCTTCGCTATTGTATAAATTCTGCCGCTCTTAGATTTATTCCTGCAGATAAGCTTGCTAAATACGGCTACATCGCCTACGAGGATTTATTCAAGAAGTAACAGTTTTTAGGCATTAAAAGCTTTTCAGAATGCTCCTTGTTTTCTCAAAGGCTTTACTTGTTTAAAGAAATCATAATCGATTACCAAAAACTTCCTTTCCCCGCATAATTTGTTTAAAGATCGAGGGAAGGGAATTTTCCCCTGATCCTAATTGATTGATAGTTTCTCATGAGCCAAGGTATAATTCGCAAAAAGGAGGATTAATCTATGAAACTGCTTTTACTGTTTGTGCTTCTCTCTCAGGGTCATAGTGGCCAGGACAGCTTTGGATACAGATTTATCGACTCTGATACAACAGGAGGGCCCGGATTCGTCTGGATAGATGCCTCGGGTGGTGATACACTTGAGCTTGCTGATGATGATAACGCATTAATCAATCTACCTTTCATTTTCCCCTTTTACGGCCAGGCTTTGCGAGAAATTTACGTGGTTTCCAACGGTTATCTCACCTCCACTTATACCCGAGCCGCAAGTAATCTCTCTCTACCAGTTGGAAACCTCGAAAATTTAATTTCACCCTGGTGGGATGACCTGAATCCTGTTTCATCCGGTCAAATTCTCACAAAGTACGATTCCACTCAGGATGCTTTTGTTGTGGAATGGGAATCCGTCGCACACTATCACAGTGGTGGTCCATACACCTTCGAGGTAATTCTCTACCGTAATGGAAATATCGCATTTAGCTATCTTAATCTGAATCCTCCTATGAATTCTTCTACTATTGGAATTCAGGGTGGCGATGGGGCAAATGGTAACTTTATTCAGTACATTTACAACGGCCAACCTTTCTTGCCACACGACAGTTTGACAGTTTATTTTACAAGACCTTCAGGTGTGCAACTGATCGATGTTTATCCGTCTTCAGTAATCTCACCATCATCACCTATACTTGAGCATGGAACATCTCTAAGTCCCGAGCTTGAGATTGTGAATGCGAGTTCTGACACCATGAATTTTAACGTTTATTTTACTCTGACAAATTTGAGAGGAACTGACACACTCGCATTCCAGAGCCTGATGTTGAGCAACGTTGAACCATTTTCAATTGACACAGTTCAATTTAACCAGGTGCAGTTAAATCGCCTGGGACTTTTTAAAGTGAACTTTATAACAGATGCACCCGGGGACGAACACCCGGGTAACGACACACTCACGACCTACTGGATAGTTCCTTCATTGACCAATGATTTCGAAAGCGACAGCGGGAACTTTGTTGGAAGCGGTGGTTGGTCATGGGGGACACCCACTATTGGCCCCAATGGAGGTCACTCAGGCTCGAGGGTATGGGGTACTTCCCTCAATTCAAATTATCCGAACTCCGCTGATATGTGGCTTATGGGAAATTTTGTGGTAGCTGATTCGTTTCCGGGCTTCGCACTGTGGACATGGTTTGATACTGAGAGGAGAATGGATGGCGGTAACGTTGTGTATTCTTACGATTCTACCTGGCATCTTCTAACACCGACCGATGGCTACTCAAGTTATGTTTACGCGCTTAGAGATGAAGGTTTTACAGGACAATCCAGAGAGTGGCAAGCAGAGGTGTTTATCCTAAATGAAGCACATTTAGGTGACACTGTGGAAATAGCCTTTCATTTTAAGTCCAATCGCAACAACACAGGTGTCGGGTGGTTTATAGATGACTTCTCCTGCCACGGCTTAACCCCTATCACAACAGTTGGGGTGAATGAAGGCTCAATTAAAGGCAATATCAAACTTTCAAACAATATAGC
>WFZT01000160.1 GCA_015489415.1 Caldifarciminota bacterium
AAAGTTGGGTTAAAGTAAACATTTGTGAATCTAATGGGACAGACAACTTCCTGAACATCGTTGGCGTCCCTCGGCTCAATTTTATAATTTCTATAGGAATAGTAAACCGGCCCGGTTATATTGTAACAGTGACCGAGGGTTGGAGATGCGGCGTATCCCATATCGTCAACCATTATTGGGCCACTTCCATCATTCACCCACCATTCACCGTACTGGTTGGGAAGAGAATCACATACGGCCCCAAGAACCGTCACCAGTACACTTTCCCACATCTCATTGGCAACATCATGGGTTGAAAGGGTCTCCGGGGGGATGACATATCCATGAGCCAGCACTGAAACATTCTCCGTGCTATCAAGCTCGGTTAAATCGTAGTATTCCACCACAACCCCAGAAAGCCTGATAAAGTCACCCCTTGCAACACTTGCGTATGAATGGACCCATATTCCACTCCAGGGACCTGCACTGGTGTCCTCTATAAAAAATCCATGCTGGTAGACACCAGTTACTACTCCAGTGGTTATCACTCTTTGACCAACATAGGGGGACGTTGGACCGTTACCTTGAATCTGCTGTATCGTCACCTGCTGCTGCGAAAACAATAAAAATGCCAATAACATTGATTGCATCTCTTAACCTCCGTGGATTAGCCTTTTGACTGAATTATAAGCCAGAAATATGATTGCCATCAATAACGATAAATACACCATCCAGTTGCCATGCCTTACATAAAAAGTTTCACCCCTCAGGAGAGGCACTTCGCTCTCAATAATCCCCAATTTAAACTGGTCGAGTTTTTCCTCTATTTTCCCCTCTGGACTCACTATAGCTGAGATACCTGTTTTAGCAGCTCTTACAAGATACCTCTGGGTCTCAATCGACCTGAAGATAGCAAGATAAAAATGCTCTCGCGGGCCAAGAGAACGCCCGAACCAGCCGTCGTTTGTTATGTTGACAAGCAGGTTTGCCCCAAGGTTTACCTCTTTCCTTGCAATTTCCGGGAAAATGGATTCAAAGCAAATCAAAACTCCAAGCCTTGCACATTTCACTTGCAGAGGTCTGAATCTTTTCCCGGGTAGGTAGTTACCCTGGCCAAGGTGGATATTAGCAAGCCACGGGAATTTGTCCTGAAAGGGCAACCACTCACCAAATGGAACAAGATGGGTTTTGTAAAATTTATCTATCACCGCTCCGGTGGGTGAAATCAGAAATGCTGCGTTATAAAGATTGTATTTGTCTCGAGTCTCAAATTTGTAATCGGCGGTGCCAAGCAAAATGTAACTTTTATGCCTTTCCAGAACATTCCTGACAACTTCCTTTGAGTTCCTTGAAAGCCTGTAATATCCGGGTAATGATGACTCGGAAAAAACTATTAAATCCGGCGAATCTTTTAAAAGACGGTTCAGGCTATCATAGGCGGCAAAGGTTTCTTTCCATTCTTCAGGGTTGTCCTCGTAGCGAGGTAATACATTGGGCTGGAAGATAGCCACTTTCAAAGATTTGGTAGATTTAAAAGTTTGTGACCTGAGATAGATTCCCCAAAATTGAAGCATCACGATGATCAGGAAACCTGCGGCGGCAAATAGCCTTCTTCTTTTAAGTAAACCATAAGCCATTAGAGCATTCACGAGAATAATGAGGAAGGATACACCAAAGGGTCCCCAGAACCTTGCAATTTGATAAATACTCAAGTTGTGAAGCAGTGCTTCCCAGAGCGGATTCCAGGGGAATCCAAGGTCACCATAGGAACGGAAAAATTCAATCAAAACCCATGCGGAAGGGATGAAAAGTAAAAATCCTGCTGTGCTTTTGGCCCCATATTTGAAAGCAACACCTATAATTCCATAAAAAGCGCCGAGATATGCAATCATCAAAATGAGGCCAAGTACAAGGAGCTTTTCTATGCCCGGAGGAACCTGAAGATTTAAAATCCAGTGAACATGAATGAGAGAAAAGATTGCTCCTCCTGCAAAGAACCACCAGAAGGCCTTCTTGTAAGAGATTTTGCCAATGGCTAAAAATGCCGGAACAAACGCGATGAATATCAGGAATGGAACACTAAATGGTGGAAAAGAGAGGATATAGAGAACCAGTGAAAGGGCAACAAGTATCATTTGTTCTCTGTAACCTCATTCTCCTTCTCTACCCTGGTTTCTGCGGGTTTCTTTCGGACCATCTTTGAGAAAAATATGGAAATCTCGAAGAGAAAAATCAGAGGAATCGCAAGCACAAGCTGTGTGACCATATCAACAGAGGGTGTGATGATGGCTGCAACCACGAATATTCCGACGATGACATACTTTCTCTGCTTTGCCAGTTTGTAAGGGTCTATCACACCAATCTGGGCAAGGAATACGATCACCACTGGAAACTCGAATAGAATTCCAAAGCTAAAAAGCAGAAGCAGGGCAAAATTAAAATAGCTTTTTGCGTTGAAAAGCCCCTGCATGTATTTTCCACCAAATTCAACGAGGACTTTGACTCCAAGGGGAAGAGCTATAAAAAGCCCAAAGGCAATGCCAACGTAAAAGAGAATTGTGCCACTCAGGATAAGTGGTAGGGCATACTTTTTCTCATGGGGCAGGAGTCCGGGCTCCACAAACTTCCAGAGTTCGTAAAGCATGTAGGGAGCTGAGAAAAAAAGGCCAGAGAAAAGGAGGATTTTCAGTCGAATAATGAATGCCTCTGGAGGTGAGAAGAAATAGAGTGTGCCAACTGGCTTTGACACAACGTGAATAATCCAGTCAGAAAAGATATAGCCAACTATACCCGTGACGAGTACCGCTATGGTTATTCTGATGAGACGTGTACGAAGCTCTTCAAGATGTTCCCATACGGTTAATTCTTTATCACCAC
>WFZT01000161.1 GCA_015489415.1 Caldifarciminota bacterium
ATCATCCTATCTTGCCGGCGAATATGGATTTGGTGTTAACGCCCTTGGTTTGGGTGTAGAGTATAAGTTTTAACACGGAGGAAAGAAAATGAAGAAATTTGCTTTTATCCTCGCAATTTTGGGTTTAATCGTGCTTAACGGTTGTAAGAATCCCTCTGAAGTCGAGGGACCGGAGATCAGACATGGAACCATTGTGGTTGATTCCGTGACAGCAAGCGATACGTTAATCGGAACCAAAGCGGTCAATATCTACCTTCCTCCTGGATACGACAACGATACTATCACAAACTACCCTGTGGTTTATCTGTTACACGGCTTTGGTGGAGACCACAATTTCTGGCAGGATTACGAGGATATAAAGGATATTGCGGACTATTTGATTTCAACTGGTGATATAAAACCAATGATAATTGTCATGCCTGACGGGAAAAACGTGCTCGGTGGGAGTTTTTACACAAACTCAAGAACCACTTTTCTTGGCTCTGAGGTATCTGTTTTTGGAAGCTACGAAACGTATATAGTTAATGATGTTGTAAATTATGTTGATGCACACTACAGAACCATTCCGGACAAAGACCACAGGGCAATAATTGGAATATCTATGGGTGCGTATGGTGCAATGAAACTTGGCATCAAACACCCAGATGTTTTTGGAATCGTTGGGGAGCACTCCGGGCCAATCTTTTTCGACCAGTTTATAAGAGACGGTGTACTCTCTATGGTTCGATTTGAGTGGATGGACAGCACATTCGGCGGAAGGATTCCTTTCAAGCCTGCCGAGTATCTCGGGCCTCAGCGGCCACTTACAACAATGTTGATTGCCATGGCGGGGGCATTCTCGCCAAAGGTCGATTTCAGCTCAAACTTTGACTCGACGAAGTATGAACTGATTCTTCAGGACTCGGTATTCTTTCTGTTTGGTAATCCTGTTGCTGTAGGAGTCAGACTGCCCTTCGACACTACGTACACTCCAGACAGTGTTTATTACAATGAATGGCTTCCAAAGCACGACCCTGCGACACTCTTCAGAGACAGTCTCAGCAATCTGCTGGCTAATCAGACGAAATTTTATTTAGATTGTGGAATTAATGATGAGCTCATGCTCACTTCTCATACAGAGGCTTTTGCAGCCCTTATGGATTCTCTGAACTATCCGGATTCACTTTACACCTACGATATTTTCAGCGATGCACCGGGGTATCCCAATGACCTCTTCCCCGCGAGACATGGAACACATCTATACTTCCGGATCAAGAATTCTCTTGAATTCGCAAGCAGGCATTTTAGGTAGAGATTAAGTTACTTAAACTCGATTGAAGCTCTGTGTAGTAAGCGGGTAATGTGAATTGATGTAAGTTTGCGAGAGATTAGTCTGTAAAAAGTAATTTTGTAGTAATTTCTTCTAATAGTCAGAACTCAGCCCCTCTTATTTTCTGCGAAAGCCGATTATTCAAAATCTCCGGTGCCCTCTCCAGCGGATTCGTCACCCTCCATGCTTCGTTCAATGTCCTCCGGGTTCTCTCCTTTTTCCAGCCTGTCAACCACCTCTTCAAACTCAGGGCCAAGGTCTTCACCCAATTCATTCCCCATTTTTTTCATAAACTTTGCAATTGATTTGGGATCATTCTCGTCAAGTCCGCTCCAGTTGGATGGATCAGCTAACTTTTCGAGTCGTTCGTCCTCCGACATGACAAATCTGACCCTCGAGACAAGTTTTTTGATATTTGTACTCCCGCAGTAAGGGCATCGGTCCTCATCTTTCTCCACTATATTCAGCTTAAAGAGTGTGAACTTTCTGCCACAGTCAAGGCAAACATACTCATAAATCGGCATTTTCAAACCTCCCGCTTTTTAATTGATGATAATTTTCATCCACCGACCTGACAAGAGGAGGGAATGGAAAAACATCCAGTCAATGATGAAAAAAGCGATACATGGCAGGAAATTGCAAGACTCGGAGTAAGACCGATCGGTAATCTGTCGCATATCCATTCAGTCTCCAAAGAACTTTTATATAAATACAACCCTGTGCGAACAAAGAGAGGAATAAATTCGAATTATTGTTAACAATAGCCCAATTGACTAAATTCGTTTGAGAGTGAGGAGGGGGTACGCTTGAATCTTGAAAAAATTAATGATGTAGCCCCTCACCTTACCTCTCCCCGCAAAGAATTGATGCGGGGAGAGGAGGTGTTTCGTGTAGCGGGTTCAGAAGTTAGTGTCCATGTTTTTGGGGAAGTTCTTGTGAATTCAAAAAAATCCTTCTTTTAAGGCTTTGCCTGTTAATCCTCGATACCTTAAGGCACTTCCCTCCCCCGCATTATACGCGGGGGAGGGATTCAGGGAGGGGGCATTCCGCTTAAAATCTATGAAAATTCAAGATGCAGCCCCTCACTTGCCCTATCCCAAAGCAGGGAATAGGAATTGCTTTGTCAGCAGATTGAATGCTATCAATAAACCTTCACCGTTTTTCAAAGGTCTTGCATGCTGAAGAACCCCCTAAAAAGAGAGATTAGGGGAGATTGGAGGAAATCAACGAGAATTTGGAAACTTGAGGTTGTTCATCTTCCACCATCTGTTATTTTTATAAGAATATATGACCAATTAGACTTCGTGTACTTCAGGTAGCAGAAAAATATTTAGGACTACTTTTCCTTAAAAAGCGTTTGCTCAACAAGGTTGACCAAAATGTGCCCTATGGTTATATGTGACTCCTGGATTCTTGGGGTCTGCTCTGAGGGCACGTTTATCAAAACATCACATAAGTCAGCGACAGGTGGTGTGTATTTCCCGGTAAGATAAATGACCTTAAGCCCCTGTTCCTTTGCCTTTTTCACGGCTAAATTCACGTTAGGAGATTTTCCAGAAGTTGATATGGCAAGGAGAACGTCGCCTTCCCTCCCATGTGCCTCAACCTGTCTTTCAAAGACATGTTCATAACCAAAATCGTTGGAGGCAGCCGTTACAGTAGATGGGTCCTGAAGCAGCGCAAGGGCAGGAAGTGCCTTTCTTTCAATTGAATATTTTACAACCAGCTCAGCCACAATATGCTGAGCGTCAGCAGCGGAGCCACCATTTCCGCAGGCAAGGAGCTTTTTGTTATTTTTGAGGGCGGCGGAGATAATCTCCGCCGCCCTCAAAATTTTCTTCAAAATCTCATCATCTTCCAGAATTTTCCGCTTTACTTCGATGGACTCAAGCAGCGACTCCCTGATCTTCTCAATCATGGGAAAAGCTCTCTTTCCTTATAAACCTCTTCGATCCTTCTCAAAGCAAGTATCATCGCACCTGTCCTGAGGTCTACATCGTACTCATGCGCCATATTGATTACTTCTCTGGTCGCGTTGCGTAGCTTCCTCTCAAGACGATCATTTACCTCTTCCTCTTCCCACCAAAAACCAAGCTTGCTCTGTACCCATTCGAAATACGAGACAAGCACGCCACCAGAGTTAGCAAGGATGTCAGGAACAACATGGATTCCTTTTTTGAAGAGTACCTCGTCGGCCTCAGGAGTTGTAGGACCATTTGCACCTTCAATAATGTACCTCGCCTTTATTCTATCAACATTGTCCAGTGTTATAACACCCTCAAGGGCAGCCGGGATTAGCATATCCACATCAAGCTCGAAAATTTTGTCTCCGTCAATCTCTTTTGCCCACGGGAAACCGTTGATAACTTTGTTCTTCTTCACGTAATCCATCAGGGCCTTTACATCAATTCCATCCTTGTTGTAGAGGCCACCTGAGACATCAGAAACAGCTACGATTTTGCCACCCAATTTAGAAATAAATAGAGCAGCGTGTGAACCGACGTTTCCGAAGCCCTGAATTGCCACACGCATGCCCTCGATTTTTTCTCCAAAATATTTTGCAGTCTCATCAGCGACAATACTCACTCCGCGGCCTGTTGCCTCCCTTCTGCCTTTCGAACCTCCAATAGAACGTGCCTTTCCTGTGACAACACCGGGCTCTGAGTAACCTTTGAAAGCAGAATAGGTATCCATGATCCATGCCATGGTCTTCTCACCTGTGAAAACATCCGGAGCTGGTATGTCGATAGAAGGCCCAAGAATAGGCATAATGGTATAGGTAAACCTTCTTGTCAGTCTCTGGAGTTCGCCCTCACTGAGCTCTCGCGGATCACAGATAACACCACCCTTCCCTCCACCAAATGGGATATCGATAACCGCACACTTCCAGGTCATCCATGCAGCCAGCGCAACGACCTCATCCTCTGTGACACCGGGATGAAACCTTATTCCTCCCTTAAATGGACCTCTGAAGTCGTTGTACTGACAACGGTAACCTGTAAAAACTTTTATCTTCCCATTGTCCATTTTTACGGGAATGGACACCCTCACAACCCTTTTGGGTTGTTTCAAAATTTCAAGCAGGTCCTCGTCGAGCTGCATGATTTTTGCAGCCCTTTCTAACTGCTTCAAATACATTTCCTTTGGTGAAATAGTACTCATGTTTTCCCTCCATTTAAAAGTGCTAATAGTATAGTGGAAATTCCGTTGAACAGCTAACCTTTTTACTTTATCTTTTGAACCTTAATGGAGGTAGAAAATGGACAGAGTGTTATCCGGTAATAGACCCACAGGAAGGCTTCATATTGGTCATCTTTTCGGTGTTCTTTACAACTGGAGAGACCTGCAGGACAAATACGAGTGTTATTACGAAGTCGCAGACTGGCACGCACTCACCACCCAATGGCAGGACACATCAAAAATCAGGGACAATATTATTGACATGGTAATTGACTGGCTCTCCGCAGGAATTGACCCCGAAAAATCTGTCTTGTTTGTGCAATCACATGTGAGAGAGCATGCAGAATTACATCTTGTGCTCTCTATGCTTGTTTCACTTTCACGCCTTTTGAGAAATCCAACCTTTAAAGAATACGTCGCCGAGCTGAGAATTAAGAAACAAACACCCAAAAAGAGTGTCCTAAAAACCGCCATTAAAGATGCAGTTGACGTGTTTATCGAAAACGCAGTAAAAGAGCTTAAAAATGGCGAGCGCGGATTTGACCTCGACTTCATTGCCTATCTTCGCTCAGAACTTCAGAAAAGCTTCCTTGAATCCTTCAAAAAAGCCCTCCAGGAGGAGGAACAGGAAGAATTGCCGTACGGTTCCCTCGTTAACTATGGATTTCTTGGGTATCCTGTGCTCCAGGCAGCGGATATATTGATTTACAAAGCAAAATATGTACCTGTGGGGGAAGATCAGCTTCCACATCTTGAGCTCACACGTGAGCTCGCAAGGAAATTCAATTCACTTTACGGAGAGGTCTTCCCCGTTCCAGAGCCTTTAATTGCCGAAATTCCCAAGGTTCCGGGAATTGATGGCAGAAAAATGTCCAAATCTTACGGAAATTCCATCGAAATTGCAGAGCCACCTGAAAGTATTCGCGAGAAGGTTTCCCGTATGTACACCGACCCGCTCAAGGTCAGAAAGGGAGACCCCGGGCATCCGGAGCAATGCCCGGTATTTACTCTTCATAAGTTGTTCAACAAAGAAGAGGTGCCTGAAATCAAAACGGCCTGCGAGAAAGGACAGCTTGGGTGTGTGGCCTGCAAACGCAACCTTGCTGAAAAAATGATAGCGTACCTTGAGCCCTTCCGTGAAAAGAGGGCTATGTACGAGAAAGACAAAAGCCTGGTGGTGGACATTCTGAAAGAAGGGTCAAGGAAAGCAACTGAGGTAACGAGTAAAACCTTCGCAGATGTCCGCAGAGCCATGAAACTCTGGGAATAATGTTTACCGGGCTTGTAGAAACCACCGGAAAAATCGTCTCAATCCAGAGTGTTCCAGATGGTCGCAGGCTTTTAATTTCAACCGAAATTTCGGGGGAGCTCAGGAGGGGAGAGTCTATCTCTGTTGACGGTGTTTGCCTCACCGTAGAAGAGGCGAATCAAAAAAGTTTCAAGGTGTATCTGTCCCGGGAAACACTCCAGGTATCAAAATTTGGAAAGTCATTGAAGGTGGGTCAGGTTGTCAATCTCGAGCGTGCCTTAAGGGCAGGAGACCGCCTCGGTGGCCATATTGTTCAGGGACATGTTGATACAGTTGCAAAATTGGAAGAGATTCGACGCTTCCGGGATTCAGTCATGTGGAGAATCGGTGAAATTCCCCAGAATTTTATGAAATACGTCGTGAAAAAGGGGTCAATTGCCGTGGACGGGGTTTCGTTAACGGTAAATGAGCTTGAGCCTGATGGTTTCACAGTCCAGCTCATCCCCGAGACCCTTAAGGTAACGAACTTTTATTTAAAAAAAGTCGGAGACCCGCTGAACATCGAATTTGACATCATTGGGAAGTATGTAGAGAGGCTCCTGCAGTCACACACCAAATATTAACCTTTTGAACAGATCCGGAATTGCCAGGAATTGTCTCCTCGATTTTTCACTCCCTGTGGTTGCGCGAGTGAATAAAGCACACATGGTTTAATCTTTTTCCAATGAACAAGAGTTGAGAGAGGGACATCTACTAAACTTTCCAAGCTATCTTGATAGACACTTCCACGCCGCAAATAGGGAGAGGGAGACTCATAAATTTTTTTGATCGAAGTTTTCAGATGTAACCCCTCACCTTGCCTCTCGCCGCAGAGAATTTATGCGGGGAGAGGAAGTTTTTGAATGCGAGGCTAAATGATTGTATTTACAATCTAAGTCCGAAGGCCAAGCTAATTGTCATAGAAAACACAAGGAAGAACTTTCCTAACAAGCGAAGCTTGTGGTACACCTATGCAACAGAGCTACAGAGAACTTTCCCCCCACAGGCAAAGCCAGTGGGGCAAAAAATCTTTGCCCTCCCCCGCGCTTTGCGCGGGGGAGGGTGAGGGAGGGGGCATTTAAACTTGTTTGAATTTTCAAATCATGGTTGTTAAAATAGGATTAAGTTCTTTGAAAAAACGGAGGTTAGACCTATGTATAAATTTAACTTACAGATCAAACACCTGCTGGAGCATGGTGTAAGGTATGCTCCAAATGAGGAAATTGTTTATCGTGACCTTGTTCGCCATACCTACAAAGATTTCAACAGGAGAGTACATAAGCTCGCCTCAGCTCTGGTTAAGATGGGCGTTAAAAAGGGGACAAAAGTTGCTGTCCTCGAATGGGATTCCCACCGATACCTCGAGCTTTATTTTGCAGTCCTCATCGTAGGTGCCACGCTTCACAATGTTAACGTCCGACTTGCCCCTGCAGACATTCTTTACATCCTCAACCATGCCGAGGATGAATTTATGTTCGTTAATAAAGACTTTCTTCCTCTTGTGGAACAGGCAAAGGACAAACTTCCGCGAATAAAGAAATATATAGTCCTTACAGACGATGAAATGCCGGAGACACCTCTCACTGACATGGAATATGAGGAATTTCTTAAAACTGGTGATGAAAACTTCGAATTCCCTGAGCTGGAGGAAGATACTGTAGCCACCCTTGGATACACCACGGGGACAACCGGCAAGCCTAAGGGTGTGTATTTTACTCATAGACAGCTGGTCCTTCACACCCTCGCCCTTGGACTCAACCAATCAGCCTTCATCTCAGATGCACCTTTCACCACGCAGGATGTTTATATGCCACTCACCCCCATGTTTCATGTACATGCGTGGGGCGTCCCATATCTCGCCACACTTCTTGGGGCCAAGCAGGTATATCCAGGCAGATATGAACCCCAGATGATTATGAAACTCGTTTTAGAGGAAAAGGTAACATTCACCCATTGCGTCCCCACCATTCTTCAGATGATCGTGAATGCAATTCCAGAGGGCGTAAAGTTGCCGGGATGGAAGGTTGTTATAGGAGGTGCGAAACTGCCCAAGGGTCTCGCATTACAGGCAGAGAAAAAAGGCATAATTGTTGTCGCAGGATATGGGCTTTCTGAAACGGCCCCTGTTTTGACTATTGCCAACTTTACAAAGGATGTGGCTAAATTTGATCCTGAAAAGAAGTTTGATTACAAGATAAAAACAGGCATACCCGTCCCCCTCGTTCAGCTCCGTGTGGTTCACGAAGACATGACAGATGTTAAACCTGATGGCAAGGATATGGGAGAAATTGTCGTTAGAACCCCATGGCTTACCCCTGAATATCTCAAAGACCCGGAGAAGACTGAGGAACTCTGGAGAGGCGGATGGCTGCACACCAAAGATGTTGCCGTTATCGATGAATACGGCTACGTGACCATCAAAGACAGATTAAAGGACGTTATAAAGAGTGGTGGTGAATGGATATCCTCGCTCACACTTGAAAACCTATTAAGTCTCCATGAGGCCGTAGAAGAGGCAGCCGTGATTGGTATCTCAGATGAAAGATGGGATGAGCGTCCACTTGCACTTGTTGTATTGAAGCCCGAATATAAAGGGAAGGTCACCGAAGATGACCTCAAGAAACATTTGATGAAATTCGTGGAAGATGGTACAATTACCAAGTGGGCAGTGCCGGATAGCATATATTTCCTCGATTCACTGCCCAAAACAAGTGTGGGTAAGATAGACAAAAAGGTTCTTAAGGAGAGATTTAGCGGATGAGACTTTACAGGCAGAGTTCAGGTCATAGATGGCTAAGAGGAACGGTTGGGTTTATCATCCTCGTTCTGGGTGTGAATATTTTGAAACAGCCCTGGCACACGGGATTAACGGTTGTAGGACTGTTTCTTCTCGGTACAGCCCTGTGGGGAAGATGTTTAATTAAGATGCCCGGGACGTCGTGAGTTTTTGTGTGGGGGGCCACTCGCTCCGCGAGTGGCCCCCCACACCTTTAAAAAGTAACTGATTAAAAAGTTTCAAGTAAATATTCCTAAACACCATCCTTGCAGGAGTACAATGTATTCGAACAAGCATCTCCTTAAATTAGTCTGTTCGAAAAATTTCAATTTATTTGGAATTTTTCTAAGAATTTCCCCACCTGTCTCCTCCCCCACTCACGTAGTGCGCTGGGGAGGATGGGAGGTGGCTACATTTTCAAACAAGCTCTCCTTAAATTGACAGATATTTGTCAGCATATTAAAATACATGGTATGGTTGACGACTACGGTTATATAAATGCGCGTATTAGAGGAATGAAATCCAGATTGCTGGACGAGAGGGTTTACAACGAGCTATTAAATCAGCCCGACCTCGACTCCATGATATCTGTTCTAAAAAACACCCAGTACGGAGCTGTTCTCGCAAGAATGCCCAAAAGCGAAAATTTGATGGATGCATTTATCCAGGCCCTGAGAGAAGACCTTGAGAGTACCTTTAAAAAAATTCTCAAAATCTCATCAGGCAATCCCAAAAAGCTCTTCCAGATTCTCCTTATGCGGTACGACATTGAAAACCTCCTGATACTTATCCGCGGGAAGATTCAAAACATACCGGAAAGAGACATCAGAAACTCTCTGGTGCCTGCGTTTATCTTTGATAGAGCCCGACTGAACGAGCTCGTTACAGCAAAAGATGCAGCGGAAATAATTGACACCATTGCAACCTGGAGTATTGAGCTGCCACTCTCCATCACTCGTGACCTCGTGCGTGCGGTGAGAGAAAAGAACCTGCACCTTGCCGAGTATCTGATCGAAGAATCATTTTATTCATGGGCACTTTCACAGCTTAATGAAAACGACGAAAATGACAGGATTGTGGCAGGTGTCCTAAGAAGATTGATAGACATCCGAAATATCATAGCCACCCTGATAATGCTTAAAGACGGAATTAAACCGCTTGGTCGAATTCATTATCTAAGCAATGGAACACTCTCAAAGAGTGTGCTAAAGAGCCTCGAAAATGCAAGCACTCTCGAAGAAGGCTACTCTGTGATTGCCAATACTCCTTATGGCAAAATTTTGAGAGAGGGCCGGAAGATCGACTCCATCACAGATTTTGAGAGACACCTCGAAAAGCTTGAGGTGGAAAGTGTGATCAATTTAAAGAGAGGAGACCCCCTTGGAATTGGCATAGGTGCATCGTACATTTTCTCAAAGGAATCTGAGGTAACAAACCTCAGGATAATAGCCTATGGAATTAGTTTTGGGCTCTCCAAGCCTGAAATCAGGGACAAGATAGTTATTTATCAATGAATCTAAAGCCGGGGAAACTCCCGCAGGATTTACTGGGAAAACTGCTCAAAAAATTTTACCTAAGCGATTCGGTTGTTTTAGGCCCGGGAGTGGGGATTGATAGTGCTGTAATTGATTTAGGTGAAAGATACCTTGTTGTTTCGAGCGACCCTATAACCTTTGTCACATCTGACGTTGGTTTCTACACAATTGCCGTGAATATAAACGATGTCGCCGTTACCGGCGCCATCCCTGAGTTTATGACCGTTACAATTCTCTTACCTGAAGGCAAAACTGATGATGATTTAGTTGAGAAAATCTATGATGACATTGCAAGGAATGCAGAGGAATTCAAAATATCAATCGTCGGTGGCCACACAGAGGTCACATCTGGAGTTGACCATGTGATTACATCATCCGCCATTTTCGGATTTGTTGAAAAAGACAGGCTTGTCCGTCAGGATGGTGCAGAGCCCGGTGACATTCTCATTATGACGAAGCTTGCCGGCATCGAGGGCACATCGATAATCGCAAGAGAGATAGAGCTCTCCCAATATTTCGAGCCCCACGAGATTGAAGAGATGAAGATTTTTTACAGGAACCCGGGCATTGTTGTTTTAGACGATGTAAAATGCATCATGGAAGTCTCAAAGCCCACTGCCATGCATGACCCGACAGAAGGGGGCATAGCACAGGCAATTCATGAACTTGCGCAGGCATCCAGGGTGGGAATGGAAATCTACGGTGATGAAATCCAGTTTCACCCTCACACATTAAAGCTCTCACAGATTCTTAATTTCAATCCTCTGGGTTTAATCTCATCCGGTGCACTGCTTGTCACGTTGAAGCCCGAGGATACAGAAAAAGTTTTAAATCACTGTAAAAAATTTCAGCCCCGAATTATTGGGGAAGTTAAGCCGCGGGAATTTGGGGTCAAAATCAGGTACGGTAAAGAACTTCAAGACCTTCCAGAATTTCCTCAGGATGAAATTACCGGCATACTCTAAATCCATAGGTCTTTACATCCACATCCCCTTCTGCCGCTCAAAATGCATTTACTGCGCCTTTTATTCAATCACAGACACGAACCCTACAGAAGATTTCATCAAGGCTTTAAAAAGGGAAGCCGACTTATACCGGGAGCAATTTCAGGGTAGAAAATTCAGCACCATTTATATTGGTGGTGGAACACCTTCTATTCTTGAGCCTGACCAGATTTCGGAAATTATGGAGAAAATCTTTGAAAGCTTCGAATTTGAGGATTCACCTGAGATCACAATAGAGGCAAACCCTGAGTCCGTGGACTTAGAAAAGGCAGTTGTGTGGAGGAAACTTGGAATCAATAGGGTGAGTCTCGGTGTTCAGTCTGCAAATGATGAAGAGCTCAAATTCCTCGGCAGGATTCACGATATCAAAACAGCGTCACGTGCAATCGAAATCCTCAAAAAGGCAGGATTTTCCAATATCAATGTGGACCTGATTTTCGGAATGCCGGGGCAGTCAGTTGAAAGCTTTAAAAAATCCATTGAATGGGTTGCAGAACGAGGGGTTAATCACATCTCTACATATTCATTGACAGTGGAAAGGGGCACGAAACTTTTTGAGCTTTCAAAAAGGATTCGCATGCCCGATGAGGAAACGATAGTGAAATTTTATAGAATCCGGGATGAAACCCTTAAAAGGCTGGGATTTAGAAGGTATGAGATATCAAACTTTGCCCGACCGGGTTTTGAATCTTCTCACAACAGGATTTACTGGTTTCACGGTGAATATCTGGGGCTTGGCCCATCTGCCGCTTCGTTTCTATACAAACCACAGTCTATCAGATGGCAGAATAGGAGTAATTTACGGGCCTATATAAAGAATCTCCATGCAGGTAAGTTTCCTCCTCTCGAGAAGGATGTTGTTTCCCGTGACAAGCTTTTACTTGAAAGGATTTTTCTCTATATCCGAACGGACAGGGGACTTCCAGGTGAATTTAAGAAAATCGTGATTGAGCGTACCCCGGAGCTCTCACGTTTTTTCGAGGATTCTTCAGGAAAACTAAATTTTGAGGGAATGCTGATTGCAGATACCCTTGCGTTACAGATTTACGAAGCCATCGAACCTCTTGTTGACGAAATAGAATTGGATTAACCACAAGTTTGAGCGCGCCTCAATGCCAGATCTATTTCCTTCAAAAATCAAATAATCTTGAAGTTCCCGATAAGTCACGCACTACGCAGCCTGATCAATTCTCTAATTTTTCAGGCTATTGGAGTTAGATTTTTCCTCGAATTGCCCGTGAATCTAAATCCCCATTAAAAATCCCGCATCCGAGGACCACCCCCTCCCGACTTCTATTTGGATTGCCCTGGGGATTTGTCCCCTTACCTCCGAGAGGTAGCTAAATCAAATAATAATACGTTTGCCCCCAAATTTCAAATATTCCAAAGCGTGTTCGGAAAATCCTCAATTTAAGTTGTACTTTTTAAGATTCTCATAATTCCATTAATTATCGCAAACCAGTCGGTAAATTTCCCCTCCTTCCACGGGGAAGGAGGGGTCAGGGGAGAATGGGGTAAGATTTACAATCTTTAGAATGTCCAATGGAGCGATATTCCAACATTGATATCACTAATTTTTTCCATTCCACCCCAACCCTCCCTTCCAGAGGAAGGGAGGGAGTTCGCTACTTATCATGCCTGGAGAAACTTGTTTAACCTTACTTTTCCGGTCAATCTATTCACAGCTACAAAATTACCAGGGCTACATTTTCGAACAAGCACAATATCCCAATTGAACAATTTTGATTGTACTTCCTAATCTGGAATAGGAAAGGTTATCGTTGGGAATCCACTCAATAAAAATTGACGTTGATTGTTAAAACGGGGCGGCGCAAGCGAAGCTTGCACCGCCCCTCACCACAAAAACTACCCTGCCTCTACTCCACTATCCACAAGTTCCTTGGAATACGCACGGAAGTTATAGACTTTGAGTTTCTTCATACCAGAGATTTCATTGAACATATCCTCATGCTCAACAATCTCAAACCTCTTCTTTTGGTGACTTATAGCATCCGATAGGATTGAAAGGAAAAGGGCATTTAAAGGCTTCGCTTCTTCCGCTTCCGGATCGTATCCTGAAAGATAGAGGTAATACGTGTCATCGTAATCAAAAACAGCGCCTGCTGCTATTCTCCACCCATCTGCCCTTACGATGAATAATTTAATCCATCCTTCACGAGCAAAGAGCATAAATACTTCTCTAAGAAAAGCCTCTTTCCCGGGTGTAACCAGCCTTTTATCGTGCACCATTCTGATAAGTCTCCACAGGCTACCAAAATGCTCATCCACATCACCTATGCTATCAAAAATTTCAATGTTGAAGTCGCCACGCTCCATCTTTTTGTAAACCGACTGAAGCTTCTTCCAGCTCTTTCCTCTTCCCCTGTAGAGAACCTCTTCCACGGTTTCTGGCAGATCAAGATAAAGCGTTTCACTCCTCAGAGATTTCTGAGGTTCCATGTTGAAACTATCCACAACCTGTTCAAGCGTCCAGATCGATGGGGAAGATTCCTTGAGACCTTTCAGACTTATGTAAAAGTTCTGCTCTTCGGCTTTAATGAGCCTTAGCGCCGAAATTAAAGCCTGCTTCCTGATTTTCTGCGACACAATCAGGTCAACATAAGGGGTAAGAGATGCGTGTGGGGTAAATCCAAGTGATTTTCCTTCGTCCGTGTTTCTCAAAATAAATGGAAATATTCCAACCACATTTCCAAAGTCGTCCTTGACAAGTGCTACCGTAAGCTTCTCGTCCGTTACAAAGTACTCGAATGACATCCCCATCCAGTGAGGAGTTAGGAATGGATGTCTATCAGGTATTTCATCAAGAATTTTCATCCATTCATCTTTTAGTCCCCAGATCATTCCAGGGTCATGGATAAGCTCTACTCTCATAGTTTCCCCCTTTCAAATGTTTGAGAGATCAACTTCTTTGTACTCCTTTAGTTTTTCGAAAACTATCTTTTTATATTCCTCAAGTTTCTCAGGTGTTTTTGCTTCAAATCTCAAAACCAATACGGGCTGGGTGTTTGATGCCCGCACCAGTGCAAAACCATCATCAAACTGAATTCTCGCGCCATCAATATCGATCACGTGGTAATGTTTTTTGAAGTATTCCACCAACTCTTTCACTATCTCAAATTTTCTATCATCAGGGCATCCAACCCTTATCTCAGGTGTCCCATAGTAAAATGGAATCTCAGCAATGAGCTCAGAAAGTGTTTTCGTCTCTTTTGAGACGATCTCGAGAAGCCTTAGAGTGCCGTAAATTGCATCGTCATACCCAAAGTAACGATCGTTGAAGAAAATGTGCCCCGACATTTCACCGGCAAGAGGTGCATTTACCTCCCTTAATTTAGCCTTCAAAAGGGAATGGCCAGTTTTCCACATGATTGGCTTTCCACCATGCATTTTTATAAATTCAACAAGTCCCTCGGTGCATTTTACATCAAACACAATGGGGGCCCCCGGATGTTCTTTTAGTACATATTTTGCAAAGAGGCCCAGTAGCCTATCACCAAAGATAATATTTCCTTTCTCATCAATTGCTCCAATTCTGTCGGCATCTCCGTCAATTCCAATGCCCAGCTCAAGTTTTTCATCCACCACAAGTTTCATCAGATTCTGCATGTATTTAACCACAGTCGGGTCAGGGATATGATTTGGAAAATCTCCATCAGGCTCAAGATAAAGGCCATGATATTTGACCGGAAGTTCGCCAAATAGTTCCTTAAAAACAGGGCCTGCAATTCCATTGCCTGTATCGAGTCCGATACGGACTTCGCGTTCAATTTTTATGTCTTTCAGAAGGGTTTCCATGTAATTGGACATGATGGGCTGGCTGATCCTTTTCCCCTTTTCAGCAGTTTTGTAGTAGGCTTCCTTCTCAATTATCTCGCGGAGCTTCTGAATGTCGTCGCCAAAGAAGCTCTCCTTGCCAAAATTTATCTTGAATCCGTTGTACTCCTTCGGATTGTGAGAAGCGGTGACCTCTATACCTCCATCCACAGGCAGGGTAAAGGTGGAGAAGTACATAACCGGTGTGGGAACAGTGCCAAGGTCCAGAACCTCGATCCCCACCGATGTTAGCCCATCAATCAGGGCATCTTTAAGCTCAGGAGAGGATTTTCTAACATCATTTCCCACCGAAAGTCTTTTTCCTCCTGCGTTGCGGATAATTGTACCATAACCCTTCCCAAGATGGTATGCAAAATCGGGTGTGATGTCTGTTCCGACAATGCCTCTTATGTCGTACATTCTGAAAATTTCACGATTGACCTTCATTCTTTTCCTCCTTTCAGGTGTAGTTCTGAGAGTTTTTTACCAAAGTAATACCCAATCATGGCTCCCAGAACAGTGTCTGAGAGCCAGTGCCTGTTTTTATAAACCCTTGCAAGTGCCGTGGAAGCCGCAAGAGTGTAACTTCCGTATCTCACGATTTTGTTCTCACCATAATAGTTTGAAAGGACCGTGAGCCATGCAAAGGCAATGGTAGTGTGACCCGAAGGCAGGGACTGATAGTGGTCATGGAGATTTAATGGAGAAAATGAGTACGGATCGTCTGTGAAATTTGGTCTTGCCCTGCCTATCAAAATTTTCAAAACCATGGTGGTGGTTCCAGCAAAGAACATGCTCTCGAAGGCAGTGGCACTGAAATCCTGAAGTTTATCGTTGTCGGTTAAGCTCGCAACTGCATAGGTAGAAATGATTCCAGCAATGGCAAATTTTCCACCAAATTCGTTGGTCACAGAGAAATAATCCTTATAGAATCTGCCCTCTAAAGATTGAATAGAGGTGGAAATCTGCCGGTCAAATGAAAATGAAAGGACAAAGGGGAGAGTTCCTGTAAGAACAACCTTTTTTGAGAGCTCGGTGTCGTAGATATTTTTAAAGTCTGTTTTAAGTGATGGGTGAGAAATCAGAAAGGAAAGTATCAGTATGATTTTCATACTGATTAGATTATACCCTTGCACGAATAGGATTACAACCTCGGGCTGTGATGTGCTTGAAGATTAGAAAAATTTAAGATGTTGCCTGCACTTCTACATGTTTCATAAGGTGATTAGATGTAGCCCCCTTTCCTTTCCTCTCCCCACAAGAAATTTATGCGGGGAGAGGAAGTTTTTGGTTGCTTAAGCTATTACCACTCTTGGGGCTGGTGAGAAAATAAAAAAACGAATCTTTTGTCATCCAAAAACCTTGCTTAGAATCATAAACATAGTGACAAAAACTGAAAATCTCTTTCCTCTACAGGCTTTGCTGGTCGATAGGAAATGTCCCCTCCCCCACAGGCTTTGCCTGTGGGGGAAGGGACAGAGTCGTGGTATCTCGCTTGAAAATTCCTTGCGGTGGAATTTTATCACAGTTGATGTTATATTATTCCGCTTATGAAAAGGTACTTTCTTAAACATCACGGAGTCTGGGTAATCTCGAACGTCTCGTTTCTACTGGGGTTTCTTTACTCCAGAACACTCCACTGGACTGATCTCCTTACGTGGGTTGGTTTTATGATTATCCTTAATTCCAAACAGTCACTTTTCATTAAAAAGTATGTTCCCTTTGCAGTTCAGTCTGTTGTGGGATGGGGACTTCTTGTCTTTTCGCTTAAAAGTTCAGAAGTGCTCCTCGTAACCATGGCAATCGCCATCCCCTATGTCCTTTATTTCCTTATCTGGGGAGACCGTTTCATCTACAGCGTGATTACAGGATTTGCCTTCCTCGTTCTGCCTGTCTATATCATAAGCGGCTCATTTCTCTACTACCTCATTATCCTGTTTTACTTTCTCAACGCGGTTTTCAAAATACGGTACATGGTCACCGGTGAGGAATATTTGAGAAAAATGGGACTTGCATTTTTTGGATTCGGCCTCCTTATCGTGCTCACCCTCGGACTCTCGCCTTTACCATTATTGCCACTAATTGACAATATTTACTTTTATTTCAAACCCTACCGGGTTAAGCTCTATACTGCGGGGTGGACAGAAACCCTGAAAAGCCTCACCTTTGTAGCCCTTCTCTTTCTTATATGGAAACCCTGAGAGTCAATTTCCTCGAGAAACTATACTTTGGTGAAAAGAAATTTGCCATCGTTTTCCCAAACAATTTTGAGCTTGGTTCAGCAAATCTCGCCCCTCACATCCTTTTTAGACAATTAAACGAGCACGGACTCGCTGATCTCTTCTTCCTCGACAGTGAGGGAGGAATCCGAACTGGATTGCCATTAAACGATTTTGATATCATACTTTTTACACTTCCCTACGAAATAGATTTCATCAATGTGATCAAAATCCTCGAGAAATACAACATACCCGCGCTACGCGAGAAACGAAATGGAATACATCCGCTTGTAGTGGCTGGAGGTGTAACCGTTACATCAAATCCGTTTCCTCTTTTTCCATTCATAGACATCTTTTTGCTCGGTGAATCCGAGGCAATTTTAGAAAAATTCCTGAGCGAACTTAAAGGTGACAAAAAAGAAATTCTGGCAAGGGCCAATACATTTGATTTTGCGGTGATACCAGAACTAAAGAGCACTGGCAAACGTGCATTCCAGATGAAACTTGATGAATTTTTGAGCTATTCTGCATTTATTGACAAAAGCAGTATATTTGGAGAAACATTTCTTGCGGAGATCGTTAGAGGCTGTCCCTGGAAATGTAGATTTTGCCTACTATCCTATATAACTTTGCCACCGCGCTCTGTACCAATTGACAGGATTTTTGAGGTATTTTCAAAATATCTGAAAGACGGTATGCCGGTGGGACTCGTGGGCTCGGCACTCGGGGACCACCCCGAATTTCCCGAAATCCTCAAATTTCTACAGAACAAAGCATCCAGTGTTTCTGTGTCGTCCCTGAGAATTGAAACAATCTCCAGTGAAGTGCTTGAGCTCCTCAAGGCAAACGGAATGAAAACCCTAACAGTGGCTCCTGAAGCTGGAACCGAGAGGTTAAGATGGGTAATAAACAAACCCATCAGGGATTTCCACATTGAGAGGATGAGCGCTCTTGCAAGAGAAGTTGGAATTATGAAGATAAAGGCCTATTTTATGGCTGGACTCCCCACTGAAACCGAAGAGGATATCATGGGAATAGGAGAAACGGTAAAATTGATAAGAGACAACTTCAAAGGTCCGGTCTCTGTTACAGTCTCACCTTATGTTCCCAAGCCTCACACTCCTTTCGAAAAAGAGCCTATGTGGCAGGAAAACGTTTTAAAAAGGAGACTCAGAAAGCTAAAAATTGACCCGAGGGTTAAAGTCAGTATCGGGAGCGCGAGACTTGCAACTGTACAGGCAATTTTATCGAGAGGAGACGAAGATATTGGGAAAGCTATGTATTATTCCTTTAAAAATGGGATAGGCCTTCTCTCTGCCATGAAAAAATTGGGTCTCGCCCCTGCAAAATACTTATTCGATAAGAGTTATCTCGAAAATGCCCCCTATCACAAAATCCAGACAGGGGTAACGGACTGGTTTTTAAATTTTGAACATGAGCGAGCATTGAAAGGGAAAATCCTTGGGCCGTGCAAAACTGATACCTGCACCCTCTGTGGGGTCTGTAAACCGAAAAGCTCCGAATTAGCTTAGAAGACCAGTAGACAGATCAAAGCGGCACAACTCTAATGGCCTTGGGAGATGTGGGGCAAACCTTTACGCACATGCCGCATCCAACACAGTTTTCCTCAATCACAACAGGCCGTCCCTCGACATCCAATTTTATAGCTGACTTTGGACACTCGTTGAAGCAATCGATGCAAAAGACATCTTTGTATGCATAGCATCTTGACTCAGAAATCACTGCCTTCCCCATTATGAGGTGCTTCTCCGTGAGAGCGCCCTCTTTGCACGCCTTTATGCACGGAAAGTCGTCGCAGTAATAACAGGGAGTAACTGTTGGAATAATAACAGGTGTTCCCGACCTGATCCCTTTCCCTTCACCAAGCATCACGATAGCATCATACGGACATGCGTCTTTACAATCCCCGCATTTGGTGCACAGTTTGAGGAACATACTTTCCTCAATGGCACCCGGTGGTCTCAGATACCTGCCACTCTCCCCTATCTCCAGGTTAAAACTCTCAAGAGAGCCCTGAACCAGCTTGCTCCCCTCTTTAATTAGAGAAAAAATTCCTTTGAGGAAAAATTCTCGTCTTGAAAGTTTCTCTTCGTCGCTCATTCTATCTCCCTTCCCAATATTTTTGAAAGTTTCTCCTTGAGCCGGCTAATATGCGAACCTTCCCAGTATATTCTACCACATTTCGGACATTTTTCAAAGTGCTCCACAGTTTGATAAACATAAAATGGGACTTTTCCACGAACTTCTTCCTTACTTACGGCCACAAGGGGTTCGTTACAAACACTGCACCTTGAGAAGGGTTTTATCTCACGCCACAGGTCAAACTTTTCCACCACTTCTTTGAGCTGGACCTCTGATTTCTCAGAAGAGAGAAAGTAAATCCACACCCTGTGACCCTTCAGTTTTTTTAAAATATCAGAATTTCGTGTTAGGATTATTCGTCCCTCATTTTCTGAGATTTTTACAATCTCATCGGCATCCCCACTGGAAACATAGACCACATCTATTCCAAGGATTCTCAGCCACCTCGAAAGCTTACCCACCATGGAATCGGCAACAAATTTCATATTAGTTATTTTAAAGCGATTAGAAGCTCACGCAATAGCAGAGCAGCCGTAACTGCTGGATATGTCCCCTGAAATGCGAGTGGATTGAATTCAACCATGTCAAAACCCACAAGTCTGCCCTTCAAAAGCAAAATAGACTCCATCAACTCTCTAAAGCTGATCCCGCCAGGCTCAGGATTACTGACTGCGGGAAAAACCGATGGGTCAATAACATCGAGGTCAATAGTAAGATAGACCCTTTCAGGATCAAGCTCGTCAATAAATTTTTTCAAAGGCTCAAATACCTTAAATGGAGCTGAATACTGAGGGACTATTTCCTCACCTTTTGCATAGGACCTATAGCCAACTGATATAACCCTATTCTCCCCTACAGTCTCGAGCACTCTTCTCATTACACTGGCATGTGTGAATTTATTGCCTCTGTAAGTGTCCCTTGTATCAAGATGAGCATCAAGATGGACGTTCCAGAAATCCTCTGTATTCTCTTTCAGTGCCTTAACCACAGGATAGGTAATATTGTGGTCTCCGCCAATTACGGCAATTTTTGCAGGGAGAATTTCCCTCACTTTTTCTTCGATAAATTTAAGGGCCTCTTCATGTTGAACTTCAGGTGGAATTAAATCGCCCAGGTCGCTATAATCGGGAAGAAACGAATCTTGATAGATACTGTAAACTTCCAGTGACTCAAGTGCCCAGCGTACTTTAGAAGGAGCTTCAGTCGTGCCTTTCAGGAAATTTTCACCGCCCTCGTATGGAATACCCACTAATTTAATCATAAAGCCGATTCTTTACAAAATTTGGAAGGGCAAATGCTGATTTTAAAATGTCCTCATTCACGTATTTGAGACCTGAAGGCAACTTCCTTACAGGTTCATCATAGCTCTCATTCATTGCCATAAGAAAGCTCCATGTCCCATCAGGATATCCGGGCATGGGAGCAAGATATGGCTTCACCACTTTAAATTTCTTCGCCAGTCCATCAAAGAGAGATTTGATAATATCAAGCCGGGTAAACGGTGACTCACTCTGGAAAACCACAATTCCATTGGGCTTGAGAACCCTGTGTAGGGACTCGATAAACTCATCTCCATAAAGCACCGTTGCAGGCCCTACAGGATCCGATGAATCAACAAATATCAGGTCAAAAACGGATGCATCGGATTCTTTTACAAATTTTACCCCATCCTCGAAAAAGATTTTCACTCGAGGGTCATTAAACCCTGAGGAAAGTTCTGGCAGATATTTTTTGGCAGCCTCCACAACTTCCCTGTCAATCTCAGACTGAATTATTTCCTTCACCTCTTGATACTTAATAAGCTCTCTAACTGTACCGCCGTCACCACCACCAATAACAAGTACTTGCTTAGGTGATGGATGCAGAACCATTGCAGGGTGCACAAGCATTTCGTGATAGACAAACTCGTCCAGCTCTGTGGTCATTACAAGACCATCAAGCAGCAGTACTTTACCAAAAACCGGTGATTCGACTATGTCAATTTGCTGGAATGGAGTCTTTTTCTGGAACAGTATCCTTTCTATTCGAAAGAAGATGCCATTATGCTCTGTGTGGTACTCTTTAAACCAGAATTCGTGGCTCACCAGAGTGCAACTCCAGCAAAAACAGTGGTGGGACCTTTTACTACAGTTGATACAACCTTTGACTTAATTTCAACCAACTTCGCGCCCCTTAACTCAATTGCCTCGCGTGCCATCTTTTCAACCTTAGTTTTCGCTTCCTCTTCTGGCAGGTCTCCTGAGTATTCCATGATTACACCTACTCCCCTATCAGGTATTGCCACAGCAATCGCAGCTGTAATTCTCTTTCCCTCTTCAAACTCACTCACCGCACCGTATGCAATGGGCAGAAGAGAACCTTCAGGCAAATCTACCTTCTCGACTTCCTCAAACCCTTCTGGCAAAATGCTCGAAACTTTAATCAGGTTGTAATTTCCGACTCCAGCGTCGAGAAGAGCCGCGTCAAAAGAGTTCAGAAGCGTATTTGCTCTTCCCTTTCCAGCACATATGAAGAATTTCCCTTCAGGCAGTCCATATATATGGGTTGTCATCGGTTAGAACTCTCCCTTCAGGCAATCTTTCATCAAGGTAACGTGGAATGTTGAAAAGTCCCCTGTGATACTTGGGAAGATAAAATTTTAAGTTCCCCACCCCTCTGACCTTTCTTCTATTTTCAAGGTCATCAAGTCCTATGGTTTCAGGATCATCAGATTTTGATGCTATGGTAAATGCCCACAGCATCTGGAAGGATTCAATATAAACCGTATAAACCTTTACGAAATTAAATAGCTCCTTCAGGGTAACGTAAATGCTTGCCGCAAGGTCGTTGTATGTTTGAACTGCACTTCCGGACTGGACTACAAGTACACCGCTGTCTGTAAGTATTTCGTGCACTTTTTTGTAAAACTCAAGGGTGAAGAGGAATTTCGAGGGACCTTCTTCTAAAGGCTCTGTCAGGTCTGAGATCACTACATCGAACTTTTCATCAGTCTCGAAAATGTATTTTCGGGCGTCATCTATCACGAGCTTCGAACGTGGGTTTTCGTATGCTCCGGCGGACCATTCGGATAAATACTTTCTCGAGGCATCCACAAGCTCACCGTCAATATCAACCATCACCGCCTTCTCCACTGTACCGTGCTTCAACACCTCCCTCAATGTAGCTCCTTCACCTCCACCGATGATTAGCGCACTTATAGGCTCAGGATGAACAAACATTGCTGGCTGAACAAGCGCTTCGTGATAAACGTACTCGTCTATCTCGGCCGACTGAATTTTATCATCCAGAAATAGTGTCTTACCGTAGGCGTAAAGGTCCAGGATGTCTATTTTCTGGAACTTACTCTGACCAGAAAATAGAACCTTCCTCACCCGATAACCGAAAAGAAGGTTATCAGTGAATATTTCTTTAAACCATAGGCCTTCTGGATTCATAAATCGCTCACCACTTCAGCCTTCTCCCTATTATTGAAACTGTAGGAGACATCCGGCAGAAGACCACGTTTGAGCTCCACCGTGCTTATTCTGTCTGGCTGGAACTCTTCTCTTAAAACCTCAATGGCACGTTCAAGGTCAATGTCATCCGAGCAGAAGAACAGATCAACAGCTGCAAACGCGTGCTCTGGCCAGGTGTGGATGGTGTAGTGGGATTCCTCGATCACTACAACGCCAGAAACTCCGTAGGGTTTGAACTGATGGAAGAAGTGGTCAACAACTTTTGCGTTGGATTCGTGGGCTGCCCTGAGAAGGGCTCTTTCAACATATTCCTTATTGGTGAGAGTGTTTGGGTTGCAATCAAAAAGTTCTACAATTACGTGGGTCCCCAGTGCTTTTCTCACTTCTCATACCTCCTTTTTATGTTTTTTAGCCTATTCACCAGTTATCCCAATACAATATTCCTACACGACCTACACACAGGTCTCCTTCACACATACTAACACCTCCTTGGTGAGGATTGAATTATATTTGTGGCACTTTTAACTGTCAAGAACACGAGCTGTTTTTCAGGCTTTTCGGGCATTTTAAAATTCGGACACTCCTGCTCCGGCAGGGTATGGTAGGATTTCAGTTGACTCATCGGTACGTATGAATGTTGCAAGATTGTGATCACCATTCAGGTCACCGGTGGCATAGATTGTAATATCAACACTCCCCTCGCGCACAGGTACACCTCGCCTGATCTTCCCATTTCTCCTCATCACAGTGTTTCTTCTGTATCTTATCCCACCATGTATGGGACCTGGATTACCTCTTCTTACAGCATAGCTAAAGTAAACATCTCCGGCTGGTTTAAAGCCTATCAAATTAAATCCTCTCCGCGGTCTTGGGTCTCTCCAAGGGTGTTTTGTGGGTCCAACTACATTAGGATTTGATCTACATTGAACATATAAACCGTGCTCGGCAGCAAAGGCCTCCTCCCCGGTGGCAATTGCTCCGATATTCATCTTAGCCTCAGTCGTCTTTGCCCTAAGCATAAACTTTCTATACTGAGGGATCGCAATTGCTACAAGAACGGCGATAACTGCGATGACAATCATCAATTCAACAAGTGTAAATCCTTCATCAAGGTGGGATTTTCTCATTTTCCAACCTCCTTTTCACTACAGTTACCGGCAATTTTACCGCCGTTCGAAAATTCAACTATATTTAAGCTATCTCCCTCCTCATCGTAGTTGTAAATTACAAAAGGTATTGCAATTTGCCTCATCAATTGACAGAAATAGGCCTGACATTTATATTTTCCGTCTATGAAAAGAGTTGCTATCGTAGGTCGCGTAAATGTTGGAAAATCCACCCTTTTCAACAGGATTATTAAAAAACCACTGGCCGTGGTGGATGACAGGCCAGGGGTAACACGGGATAGAATTGCCAAAATCGTTAAATGGAACGACGTTTCCTTTGAACTCATTGATACAGGTGGATTCTTTCCCCCGGAAGAAGACCCGCTCTGGAATCTGGTTAGAGAGAAAATAGAAGACACTGTAAAATCAGCTGACCTCGTTATTTTTCTGGTTGATGGAAAGACAGGTCCCACCCCTTATGATAGAGAAATCAGCCAGTGGCTTCGCAAACTCGGTAAGGATGTACTGCTTGTTGTTAACAAATCTGAAGTTAAAAACCCATACATAGAGGAATTTGAGGAGCTTGGATGGGGCAAACCCCTTGGGATTTCGGCCACACACGGATATGGGGTCTCTGAACTCCTTGACACGGTGGTAGATAGAATCGGTGGTGAGACTGTTAAATCCACTGACAAAACCAAAATACCTGTTACAATTCTCGGAAAACCAAACGTCGGAAAGTCATCCATTTTCAACGCACTCACAGGTGAAGATATTTCCATAATTTCCGATATCCCTGGAACCACGCGTGATTCTGTTGATTATGAGACCGATGAATTTATCTTTGTGGATACAGCGGGGATAAAGAGAAAATACAAAGACGAGATTGAATACTATTCTCATCTCAGAAGCCTGAGCTCACTCAACTTTGCTGATATTGCCATCGTAGTTATTGATGTCTCAGATGAGATTACAAACGCGGATAAGAAAATCATCTCCCTTGCTGAAAAAGAGGGTAAGGGACTCGTTATCGCCCTTAACAAATCCGACCTCATAAAAGATAAGAAGGCTGTTTTTGCACACGTTGCAAATGAACTTGGCTTTGTGGATTATGCTCCTAAAATTTTCACCTCTGCCAAAACAGGTGAAGGGATAAATTATCTCAAAGACGCTATAAAGAGGGTTTTTGAAGAGAGGAAAAAATTCGTCCCAGCCGAGGAGCTCGAGAATATGCTTTATGAGATTTTTTCAAGGTACTCCCCGCCTGCTGAGATCACATTTTTAAAGCAGGTTCGAAAGGCTCCGCCGGTTTTTCTTTTGGGAGCAAAATCCAATGTCCCTTCTTCCTTCTTGAAATTTTTAGAGAAAAATATCCGTCAGAGATTTGGATTCTGGGGTGTTCCCATCGAAATAAAAACCAAAGTAAAAAGACGTAAGAGATGAATCCGATCGTCAAAAAGGGACTCAAATATATCGAAGGCAGGTTTGGAATCCCTGCATCAACCTTTGAAAAGTACAGCTTTTTTGTTCAATCTGACATCTGGATCACATCAAGAGAGATCGAGGGATTTGAGCTAAAAGTTTTTAAACGAAAGGGAATAAGATTTTTGAGAGTCTCACGGAAAGGTTTTAAATGGACAACTGCTGCCATGCAGATTTTCGGCCACCTCGCGACGAAGAACGTCGTAATTTTGCTGGACGAAGAGGCTCAGAAATTTATAAGGGGGCAGGACTTGAAAATTGAGCGAATTGAGGACATTGAAAATGGTCAGGTGATTGTGAAATGGAAGAATGACATCCTTGGCTCAGCAATTTACCGAGACGGCCACCTGAAAAATCAGATTCCAAAGGGGAGAAGGATTATAAATTGAGGGCTTGTTCTGGATTGAGGGGGCTGGTTTAAGTAGTTCCAATTCGATCACATCCAAGCGAAAGAGTAAATCAGATGTTGCCCCTCACCTCACTCCTCTCCCCGCAAAGTATTTACGCGGGGAGAGGAAGAATTTTGGGAAGAAACAGATAAAGTAAATCTCACTCCAGACTCCCAAGCTCTGGTTGATAGGTGGGCACAAACATATATTTCCTTCCCCCACTCGCTTTGCGAGTGGGGGAAGGTTAGGATGGGGGCATTCTGCATAATTTTTGAATAAGATGTTGTCATTTATTCCTGGAAGTAAAAAGGTAGCGGCATTCTCATAAAAAGCAGTTTAGACAATCACATAGCGTTCAAAACATTGCAGAACTGATCTAAATTTGAAATACTCTTTCAAGATGTGGCCCCTCACCTTACCTCTCCCCGCAAAGTATTTACGCGGGGAGAGTAAGTTTTTGAATGCGAGGCTAAATGATTGGATCTAAGTCCGAAGGCCAAGCGAAATGTCACACAAGGAAGGACTTTCCTAACAAGCAGATATCCTGGGCCACCTATGCACCCGAAATCTTTCCCTCCCCCGCGCTACGCGCGGGAGAGGGTTAGGAAGGGGGCTTTCCTCTTCAAAATACTAAAAATTGAGATTTACTTCCCTCACGCACAAAGCGGAGGCCTAAAACACCGAATTCGAAAGTGCCCTTTCAATAAAGTGCATCAAGGGCTGCCAGTAAACTCCAAGAATCAGCACCGGAATCGCAAGCACAGAGACGTATATCTTTTCATAGGCCCCAAATCCTACCTGCCTCAGCTCATCCACAGGATCAAGATACATTCTCTTCAGCACACGCGCATAGTAGAAGAGCGAGATCACAGTAAAGAATACTGCGATAAAGGCCAGCAGATAGTACCACAAACCGCCCTCAAAAATCACCCCAATCAGAAGGTAGAATTTACCAATAAATCCCACTGTCGGTGGAATGCCTGTCAGTGAGAGCAGGAAGATAGTAAAGGTCACAGCCACAAGTGGCTCTGCTCTTCCAAGCCCCAGATAATCTCCAATTTCCTCGCTCCCGGTCTTATTCACCATAAAGGAGACCACTGCGAAGGCTCCAAGATTCATGATAAAATAGGCAAAAAGATAAAAGAAAATGGCTCTTAGCCCGATAAGCCCTACAAAGCTCATACCCATGAGCATATACCCTGCATGGGCAATACTGGAGTACGCAAGCAGTCTCTTCAGATTCTTCTGATTTATCGCAGCATAGTTTCCAACAATCATCGTTGCCACCGAGAGCAGCCAGAACACAAGTAACCACGGGAAGTAATTAACCGGTGCTGTCCCGTTGGTAAATACGTTGTAGAAAAATCTCGCAAGGATGGCAAATCCAGCAGCCTTTGGCCCCACACTCAGAAACGCAGTAACAGGTGTTGGTGCACCTTCGTAAACATCAGGTGACCACTGATGAAAGGGGACGGCAGCAATCTTGTATCCAAATCCCACAATCACAAGGATTGAAGCGACAAAAATCAGAGCTGCGTTCTGACCATTGAGCCTATGCATAATCTGTGTAAGGTCGAGAGAGCCGGTAAGCCCGTAAAGAAGCGAGAATCCAAAGAGCATAATTCCAGATGCCACACCACCGTAAATCGTGTATTTCAACCCTGCCTCTGCAGGTCTGATGTCCCCACGCTTATTCGCAGTGAGGATATAAGAGAGGAGTGAGACACCTTCAAGGGAGAGATACAGCATCAGCATGTTGAATGAAGATGCCAGAAGGTCCATCATCACGAGTAGCGAAAGCATCAGTATCAGGGTTTCCGTGTATTCCTTGTCCGAGAGCTCGACGGAGATGTACGAAAGAATGATGATGAAGAAGGTCGAGAGGAAAAATAGGAATTTGAAGTAGTAGGAAACGCCGTCATAGACGAGCATTCTATTGAAGATAAACTTTGAGCCATCAGGCATTCCTGTTGCAAGCAGGGCAATAAACCCCACGATAAGTGTTGCAAGGGCAAAATATGTAGAAAATTTCCTTTTCGTTTCTTTTTTGAAAACAAGCTCAAGAATAATGAGAGCGAGGATTCCAATAATTACAATCAGCTCCGGCACGAAGTAGGAGAAGCTCGATAAATTGCTCTTAACCAGTGTATTCAAAGTTAACCTCCTGTTTTATCACTTGGGTAACAAACTCAGCAAATGCG
>WFZT01000162.1 GCA_015489415.1 Caldifarciminota bacterium
ACGCTCAATATTTGAACACTCTCTTTATACGGTATAAACGAATATATCCTTCCGGTAAAAATTGTTGATTTAGTGCGAAAAATTGAATTTCCCGCCCAGATTGCGTTGTATAAATATACATGAAAAGCAAAAACATGGGTGATGTCAGGGGGGTAAACTCTTCCTCAAAAATCAAAGAATTTGAGATTTTTTCGAACAGGCTCAATTGAGTTCTTGACTTACAGGCGAAATGCTTTAAAAGGGGCAATTATCTTTGTGAAAAATTTTTTGACGAGAAAGATGGTAGTTAATGGGACTTCCGTGGATTTTATCACCAGAAGAAGTTAGTGAGAAGGGTGAAGGGGGTAAAAATTTTTTACTAAGTAAAAAATTTTTACCCCCTCAAAAATACCTCAAATCTAAAAACCCGCATAAATTCTACTTTTTAGCCCCTGCATTTTGTGGCAGGAAAATTGCTTTTTATAAAAATAGCTTCCTGGGGCAGCGAGGAGCAGGGAGGGGGTGGTTAAAAAAAATAAGACGCAAAAGTTCCAAATAAGTTGGAGTTTGAGATTATCGTCTATTGCATTTCTAATTTGACCTTAGTCTGTACAAATTTGAAAGTACTTTAAAATTCTTTCCCCATTTGTCTGGAAAAAAGTTTAAAAGCACCTGTTGGAATGGTAATCTACTGTGAAATTAAGGTTTATAGATTTCGAGGGCAAGATAGATGGATGCAGATAAGATAAAGTGGTGACATCAAGATGATACTTTTCAAAAGTGGTGCAGAAAGTGTAGTTAAGAAGTTCGATATTTTATAGGTGCTTCCTTCAAACTACTTTTGCACTTCCAAAAACCGAGCATAATTATCTTGATATCGGGCGCTCTTACATTAAAGTTCCCATACTTTTGTTATAGATAGGCTGGCTGACGGGGAGATACTCTTCTCTTTAATGAATCCCAGATTGAGATTCACCAGTGTCCCAAAGAGGTATTTCCTGAATCCAAGTATTAATCTTGCATTAGTTTCGGCTTTCCCACTCAAAAGTACACGATGAGACAAATGTCCCACATTGAAAAGCTCTCCCACTTTCCCCTCTCCATGGAGCAGGACTTCGCCATATCCATAGAATCCTTTTGAATGTTCTAATAAGGCACTGAGCTTAACAAAGTCTGTCCCACTTAAACTTCCAAGAGGGAAACCGTTGTAAAACCAGCTTAAATAGAGCCGATCTGGATAGTATGAATAGGTGTATCGAGTGACAAAAGAGGCTTCCATTATGCGAGTCCACCCATACGATTCCCATCTTAATCCAATAAGCCCACCTACTCTCGGATTTTCGTCCTTCTCCCTCTTGTAGGGAGCATCATCGATTATAAAATCCCCGTAAATAGTCTTATCCCCGGATGGAGTCCATATGAGACTCAACATCCACATGATATTCAGATCAGTTCCATGGTAGTTCGCTTGCCTCGGATACCAGATGGTGAAGGGCATTAAAAGATACCAGTCAACCGTGTTGTCGTCGTAGCTTTTGAAAAGCACTGCCTCAGAAAATTTGCAGGTAAACTTACCCCTCGAATAAGCAAGAGAGTGGAAAGAGAAGTACTTTGTCTCAGGGTAAGGCCATAATTTATACGATTCTGACTCTTTCATCTGGCCTGAGAGATAGTTAAATTCGAGACCTTTATGCCTGTATATAAACTTGATCTGAGGAAAGCATGGTTCCATTCCACTGAAAAACAGATTGGTAAAATACCCCTGAGAGAGCTTTGGAGCGTCAACTCCCACTGAGAGACGGAATTCCCTGTGTATGTAAATAAGTAGAGCTTTTTTATAATCCATTGAACCTATTCCGTGCCAGTTATACGTTGGATAGGTGCTGTCGTTCCCATGTTTGAAAAACACGCTTATTTTTGCCTGAAAATCTGAGCTTAGGTTGAAAACACCGCCGTATTTTGTGTAAAACCATGTTGTGGTATCCTTCTCAAAGGCACTCTGGAGAAAACCGGTATTCCCCTTGATAGTGTCAGCAGAGATTGAGTAAAACCTCATTACCGGATTTATCTGCATAAAAATTGCGAGGAGAATAATCATCTCATCCCTCCTTGTAATTTACCATTATAACGCTATCGCTGTAATCAATTCCAGATTTGGACGAGCGTGTTTGAAGAAGTTGCTCCTTCAAAATTTTCCCGGGTTCCTGGCATGCGGGCCGGCTGTTCTTTTGAAAAAACAAAGTGAAAGATATAATTGATAGAAAAAGTATGCATCCCGTGATTGATAACTCCCGCCATAAAGGTTGTTGACAGAGAGCAAGATAGGAATATATCATTTCATTGAAGTGATAACAAAAAATGCATTTTACATAAAAGAGCTTGTACAGGAGGGAGAGATAGTTCCGCCTGCATTAAGGGAGCTAAATATTCGACAATGAAATTTTAGGAGGTGAACTATGGGCAAATTAGATTTTATCCGTGAGGAGCTTGAGAACCTCAAGAAAGAGGGGCTCTACATAATTATTAGAACAATTGAGTCCCCTCAGGGAGCATGGATTGTTGTCGATGGAAAGAAAGTCCTCAATTTATGCTCAAACAACTATCTCGGCTTCGCAAATCATCCAGTTCTAAGGGAAAAGGCAAAGGAGGCTATTGAAAAGTTTGGAGTGGGCCCTGCAGCGGTAAGAACTATAGCGGGAACGATGTCATTACACAATGAGCTCGAGCGAAAATTAGCCGAATTCAAGGGCGCAGAGGCCACCATCTCGTTCCAGAGTGGATTTAACGCCAATCTGGCAACTATTCCAGCGCTCGTTGGACGTGAAGATGCCATTTTCTCTGATGAGCTAAACCATGCATCTATCATTGACGGCTCGAGGCTCTCAAGGGCCACAATAATCAGATACAACCATAACGACCCTGAGGACCTTGAGAAGAAGTTGAGGGAAGAAGGCGGGAAGTACAGGAGAAAACTCGTGGTCACAGATGGAGTTTTCTCGATGGATGGAGACATAGCGCCTTTACCGGAAATTGCTGAAATTGCTGCTAAATACGATGCCATAATGATGGTAGACGATGCGCATGGTGAAGGAGTGCTTGGACGTGGTGGTAGAGGAATTGTGGATCACTTTGGTCTTCACGGTAAGGTGGATGTTGAGGTTGGAACACTTTCAAAGGCCTTTGGAGTAGTAGGCGGGTATGTTGCTGGCTCAAAAGAGATGATCGAGTATTTAAGGCAAAAAGCGCGTCCGTTCCTCTTCTCGAGTGCGGTGACACCACCTGACGTGGCCGCTTCAATTGCTGCAGTTGATATTCTCACAGAATCTGACGAGCTGGTTCAAAAGCTCTGGGACAATGCTAAGTATTTCAAGGAGAATATGAAGAAACTTGGATTTGACACAGGGAAGAGCCAGACCCCGATAACTCCTGTAATGCTTGGAGAAGCTAAAGTGGCTCAGGAATTTTCTAAGAGATTGTTTGATGAGGGTATCTTCGCGCAGGCAATAGGGTATCCTACCGTTCCACGGGGTAAAGCGCGGATAAGGGTAATGATTTCGGCGACCCACAGCAAGGAAGACCTTGATTTTGCCCTTGAGAAGTTCGAAAAGGTTGGAAAAGAGCTTGGAGTGATTTGAAGAGATAGAATAAATCGGGAATTTTTTGCGAAAAAATAAAGATTAGGGGGGCGGCGCCCTTCGGGCGCCTGTCTCTTATACACATCT